>NZ_JABBJJ010000380.1 GCF_012933655.1 Pyxidicoccus fallax
ACGCCTCCCTCCCCCCGCCAGCAGGAACCCCGGCCCAGGCAAGGTGCGGGAAGGAGTCGGCCGCGACCAGCCGTGCCCACGGGCGGGGGAGCGTCGGGAACCGTGCGCCCGGGTGCGTGGAAGAACCGGCCGCCGACAGCCGCAACGTCCCCTTGGAAGCGTGGGCCCCCCGCCGGTGCGCGTCTGTCCACCGGCCGCCAGTTGCGCCGCGCCGGCGCTGGGCAGGGGGCTCGCTCGACATCACGTTGTGAAGCGGGCTGGCGAGGGCGACGGGAGCACATGCGGGGCATGGGACGTCTGGGGCCGTGGGTCTGGGCGTGTGGGCTGGTGCTGTGGGCGGCGTGTACCGACACGACGACAGCGCCCGAGTCTGGCGATGGCCGGAAGCTGTCCCGCTGCGTGCCGATGACGTGCGCCTCGCAGGGCATGGACTGTGGCATCGCCATCGACGGCTGCGGCGGCACCCTGGAGTGCGGCACCTGTCCCGACGGAGAAGTCTGCGGCGGCGGGGGCCGATACAACGTCTGCGGCACCGCGCCGTGCGAGCCCACCACCTGCGAGGCGCTCGGCGGCGACTGCGGCCAGGTGTCGGACGGGTGCGGGGGGTTGCTCGACTGCGGAACGTGCACCGCGCCCGAGACGTGTGGCGGAGGCGGCACCCCCAACGTCTGCGGAAGGGCGGTCTGTGTTCCGGACACCTGTGAGTCCCTGGCGAAGAACTGCGGCACCGTGCCCGACGGGTGCGGCGGCACGCTGGAGTGCGGCATCTGCGACCCCGGCAGGACGTGTGGCGGAGGCGGCTCGCCCAACGTGTGCGGCGACAACGCGTGCGTGCCCGCCACGTGCGCGGGACTGGGGAAGGACTGCGGGCCGGTGTCCGACGGCTGTGGGGGGATGCTCGACTGCGGCACCTGCGCGGAGGGACAGGCGTGCGGAGGCGACGGCGTGCCCAACGTGTGCGGCGCCGCGCCCTGCGTCCCGACGACGTGCGCGGAGCTGGGCGCGGACTGCGGCACCGTGCCCGACGGCTGTGGCGGGCTGCTGACGTGCGGCACCTGCGAGGATGGCAGGACGTGCGGCGGAGGCGGCACGCCCAACGTGTGCGGCGGAGGCCCGTGCACGCCCACCCCGTGCGAGCTGCTGGGGAAGAACTGCGGCACCGTGCCCGACGGGTGCGGCGGCACGCTGGAGTGCGGCACGTGCTCGGCGCCCGAGACCTGCGGCGGAGCCGGCGAGCCCAACGTGTGCGGCCGGCCACCGTGCACGCCGACCACGTGCGAGGCGCTGGGGAAGAACTGCGGCACCGTGCCCGACGGATGCGGGGGCGCGCTCCAGTGCGGCACGTGCTCGGGGGGCACGACGTGTGGAGGCGGTGGGACATCCAATGTCTGCGGTGCCTCCACGTGCCGGCCGTATACCTGTGGCCTGCTCGGGAAGAACTGCGGCCTCGTGGATGACGGGTGCGGCGGGACGCTGGACTGCGGCACGTGCGCGGTGAACGCGTCCTGCGGCTCGGACGAGGTCTCGAACGTCTGCATCCCGACGCAGTCGGTGTGCGTGGACCAGGACCTGGGCAGCGCGCTGCCGGTGACGGTGAAGGGCTCCACGGCGTACGCGGGGGACGACCATGTGGCGTCCTGCGGCGGGCGGCCGGGGCCGGACCGGGGCTTCCGCTGGACTGCGCCGAGGAGCGGCACCTTCACCTTCGACACGGCACGCTCGGCGCTGCGCTCGCTGGTGTCCGTGCGCCGGGACGGCTGCGGGGGCGCGGAGCTGGCGTGCGCCACGGATGGCATCAGCTACGGCGGCGGCGCGCGGGTGACGGTGCCGCTGACGCAGGGCGAGTCGGTGCTGGTGGTGGTGGACGCGGCGAGCCGGGACCGCTTCAACGCGGGCCATTTCGAATTGCACATCGACGCGCTGCGCGCGAGCGAGGCGGGCGCCTGCTTCGACAACATGGACAACGACGGCGACCGCTGGGTGGACTGCGCGGACACGGACTGCCGTGGGACTCCGGGCTGCGGCGGGCGCGGCTGCGCGCACCATGACCTGGGCAGCGCGCTGCCCGTCACCTTCCAGGGCGAGACGGTGGGCTCCGGCGATGGATTCCAGGGCACCTGCGGCGCGCTGCTCCAGCAGGACCGCGCGCACCTGTGGACGGCGCCGCGCGCGGGCACCTTCGTCTTCGACACGTCGCCCGGGGGTTGGGGCAATGCGCTCTACGTGCTCACCGGCTGCCGGGGCACGGAGCTGGGGTGTTCGGCGAATCCGAACGCCAACCGCCGGGGCTCTCCCGCGGTGAAGGTGACGCTGGCGCAGGGGCAGACGGTGCTCGTCGTGGTGGACGGAATGGCCAACACCGACCAGGAGGCACCCATCCGCTACACGCTGCACGTCAGCGAGTACGCGCCCACCGAGGCGGCGCACTGCGCGGATGGGGCGGACAACGACGCGGACGGCCGGGCGGACGCGGCGGACCCGGACTGCGACTAGCGGGCCCGCGCGTGCCGGAGCCCGAAAAAGCCAGAGGCGGCGGGACCGGAGTCACCGCCGCCTCCTCGCGCTTGGAGAATCCTGCTCGGCCTCAGCCCGGCGTGCCGGCCGGCGCGGGCGCGGTGCCCTCACCCACCGGAGCGTCACCGCCCGGCGCCTCGAAGGTGCCCGTGTCCGGGTCCACCTTCCAGGCGGAGAACTTCTGCTGCTTCACGTCCCGCAGCTTTCCGTTCTCGTAGCAGACCGTGTAGATGAGGAACTGCGGGTTGACGAAGTTGGGCTGGCCGTAGCGGTAGCACTCCGCCCCGCTCGCGTCCTGCTCCAGGGCGATGGGCCGCCCCAGCAGCGCCACCACCTGGTCCGTCGTCATGCCGCCGCGCACGGACTTGATGCCCGCGGGGGTGATGAGCCGGTACGTGTGCTCCTCGCCCTTCGCCAGGGCCCAGAACCCCACGCCCAGCACCACCGGCACCAGGGCCGCCATCAGCGCCGCCGCCCACCGCCCACGCGGCACCGGGCCGCCTTCCTTGAAGGCCGTGAAGAGCCCATCCGTGTTCCCAGAAGCTTCTGTCGTGCTCACGTTGCCTGACATGCAGACCTCTTAACCCGGATGCAAGAAAGTCCACGCCGCCCCACCTTTATACCTGCCCGCCCCCCAGGAAGGACATAGATGCCCTGAAAGGCCGGTTGCCCAGGTGACGTGGAAGTTCACAATTCCCAGGGGACATGCCTGCTACATGCTTTTCACAGGAGTCCACCAGGAGTCACGACATCATGGCGAAGCGCGGTGCCGGGAGGGGCGTCACCCAGAAGACCGTGGAGCGGGACGTCATCCCCGCGGGCACGGAACCGGTGGATACGGAGCTCTTCTTCAACCGTGAGCTGTCCTGGCTGGCCTTCAATGACCGCGTCCTCCAGCTGGCCGAGTCGCCGGACATCCCCCTGCTGGAGCGCCTGAAGTTCGTCTCCATCTACGCGCGCAACCTGGACGAGTTCTTCATGATTCGCGTCGCCCGCCTGCACGAGCAGGTGCGCGGCGGCGTGGCCCGGCTGGTGCCGGACGGCGCGGCCCCCAGCGACACGCTGGACAAGCTGCACGTGGGCATCTTCGAGCAGGGGCGGCGCCACGCCGACTGCTTCGAGAAGGTGCTCCGCCCCGCCCTGGCGGAGAAGGGCCTGCGCATCCTCTCCGCGAAGGATCTGGACCCCGAGCAGCGCAACCAGGTGGAGCAGCGCTTCCGGGAGCAGATATTCCCCGTCCTCACCCCGCTGGCCATCGGCCTGGGGCGGCACTTCCCCTACATCTCCAACCTGTCGCTCAGCCTCGCCGTGCTGCTGCGCGACGCGGAGGCGGACGAGGAGAGCGTGGCGCGGGTGAAGGTGCCCAAGGAGCTGATTCCGCGCTTCCTGCCGCTGAAGGGCAACGTCTTCGTCCCGCTGGAGGAGGTCATCGCCCAGCACCTGGCGGACCTGTTCCCCGGCATGGAGGTGCTCAGCTGGGGCGTCTTCCGCGTCACCCGCGACGCGGACTTCACCGTGTCCGAGGACGCCGAGGACCTGCTCAAGGCGGTGGAGACGGAGTTGCGCCAGCGCCGCTTCGGCGACGTCATCCGCCTGGAGGTGCAGGCGGGGATGAACCCCAAGCTGCTCGAGCCGCTGGTGGAGGCGCTCGGGCTGGAGGAGCGGCAGGTCTACGAGGAGCAGGGCCTCGTGGGCCTGTCGGACCTGGCGGCCATCGCCTTCGGGCCCGGCTTCCCCGAGCTGAAGGACCCGCCGTGGACGCCCGTCACCCAGCCGCGCCTGCGCCCCGAGGCGGACTCGCAGGACGGCGGCACCGTGCTGTCCGCCATGCGGCGGGGGGATTTGCTCGTCCACCACCCCTACGAGTCCTTCCCCTCCTCCGTGGAGCGCTTCGTCACCGAGGCGGTGGCGGACCCGGACGTGCTCGCCATCAAGCAGACGGTGTACCGCACGTCGGACAGCTCACCGCTGGTGCCCGCGCTCATCCGCGCGACGGAGAATGGCAAGCAGGCGGTGTGCATGGTGGAGCTGAAGGCGCGCTTCGACGAGCACACCAACATCAAGTGGGCCAACGCGCTGGAAGAGGCGGGCGTGCACGTCGTCTACGGGATTCCGTCCCTGAAGACGCACGCCAAGGCCATCCTCGTGGTGCGGCGCGAGGGCGAGCGGGTGCGGCACTACGCGCACATCGGCACGGGCAACTACAACCCGAAGACGGCGCGCCTCTACACGGACCTGGGCCTCTTCACCCGCGACCCGGACATCGGCGCGGACGTGGCGGACCTGTTCAACTACCTCACCGGCTTCGGCCGGCCGAAGTCCTTCCGCAAGCTGCTGGTGGCCCCGCTCACCATGCGCGAGGGACTGCTGGAGGAAATCAAGCGCACCATCATGGCGCACACGCTGGAGCGCCCGTCGCGCATCCTGATGAAGATGAACGCGCTGGTGGACCCCATCATCATCCGCGCCCTCTACGAGGCGTCGCGCGCGGGGGTGAAGGTGGAGCTCAACGTGCGCGGCATCTGCTGCCTGCGCCCCGGCGTGCCCGGCGTGTCGGAGAACATCCGCGTGGTGTCCGTGCTCGGCCGCTTCCTGGAGCACTCGCGCGTCTACCACTTCGAGCGCGGCCCCGACGTGCGCTGCTACATCGGCTCCGCGGACCTGATGCCTCGCAACCTGGACCACCGCGTGGAAATCCTCGCGCCGGTGGAGGACCCCACCCTCATCTCCCAGGTGCGCGACATGCTGGAGCGCTGCCTCGCCGACAACACCTCCTCGTGGGAGCTGACGGCCGACGGCACCTGGCGCCGCCGCACCCCGGCCACGCCCGCGGACAAGCGCTCCGTCCAGGCGGAGCTGATGGAGCGCGCCGTCCGCATGGCCCAGTTCCAGGGAGGCCGGCCCCTGCCGTGACGTGGCGGGGGCCTCGTGACGGGCGGGGCCTCAGATTTCGTGGGTGATGTGCTGGAGCACCGCCACCCGGTTCGTCTGCGGGAAGTAGAAGACGTAGACGTGGTGGTAGTCCTTGGCGCCCGGGGCCACCGGGTAGCTCGCGTAGTAGTGCGCGACCTGGGGCACGGCGCCGCCAGCCAGCTCCGCCGGCAGCACCTGCTGCAGCTCCAGCCACCACGAGCCGTGCTCCTGGAGGAAGTCCGCCCAGGACTCGCCGTTGGGCCACCGCTCGAAGCGCCAGTAGTCCATCAGCTCGCCGAGCGACGCATACGCCGCCGCGCTCGCCACCGCGTCCAGGCCGTGCGCGCCCGACACGTTGTACGTGTCGAGAATGCCGTCACACCAGTTCTCGCCGGTGTCGCAGCGCGCGTTGCCCGCCGCCATCGCCGCGGCCAGCCCGCTGCTCGGCGGCACCTCCACCAGCGACAGCGCCTGCGGCGCGCACAGGCCATTGAGGCAGTCGAGCTGCAGGCGGAACTGCTTCCCGGCGCCCGAGCCGGAAGAGACGACCGCGAGGTACTCGCCGCCCTGTGACAGCGCCACCGCGGCAATCTTGCTCAGCTGCCCGTAGCCGGCGTCGTCGTCCAGGGCCACCATGTTCGTGCCCCAGCTGCCGTTGGCCAGGCGCGGGCCGTACAGGAACAGGCCCGTGTCCAGGTACATGCTGCTGCCCAGGTGCGTCACCTCCAGCTTCACCTGCGCGCCGGGCTGCACCCGGAAGGAGAACGAGAAGAACTGCGGATTCGCGGTGAACTGCGCCTGCACCGCGCCGCCCACGCTCACCGGGCCCAGGAAGGCCGTACTGTCCACGATGTTGCCCGACGCGGGCGCGGGTGGCGGGTAGAGGACCGCCTGCGTGCTCTCACCAACTCCTGCGACGGTGTCTTCCGCGACTTCCGTCGGACCGCACGCACCCAGCACCAGCGCGGAGAGCGCCCAGCGAAACGAATGCACCAGCTTGCCACGCATGACTCACTTCCTTGGGGGGAGGGGGGACACAGGGGAGTCCCGGAAAAGCTGGCGGCCCTTTGCCACACCCCAAGTCCGAAATTCAAGTGAGGATGGTGTTTTTCCGCGTTCCTGGAATCCTAGAGGCTCACTCCGGCCGCTCGCCGAGGATGCCGCGGCTGGCGTCCTCGCGGCGGTGGGCCTCCACTTCGTGGACCTCGCGCCACTCAATCCACCCGGAGCGGGCGGCGTGGCGCGCGGCGGTGGTGGTGTCATCCACGGTGAGCAGCTGGCTGCCGGCGGACTTGATGTCCACGGCGATGCGCTCCAACTCCTGGGCGCGGCGTGAGTGGCCCGGCACGTTGCGGATGTAGACGCAGAGGATGCGGCCCGGGTACTCGCGGCAGATGGTGCGGTAGTGCTCGGCGTCCTCCTGGCCGCTGTCGCCAATGAGGATGAAGGGCAGGTGCGAGAGCGTGTCGAGCACCCCGCGAATCTTCTCCAGCTTGTGCCCGTGCCCGCCACCGGGCGCGAAGCCCTGGGCGGACAGGCCCCAGTCGCGCAGCAGCAGCGGCCCGGCGGGGATGTGGTGCAGGCCGAGGAACTCGTCGAGGTGCTCGTACAGGTTCCACGGGCTGCTGGAGACGTAGAAGATGGGGTTGTCCGCCGCCTGCGCCTTGCCGTTCTGGAGCGCCGCGTAGAAGGCGTCCACGCCGGGGAAGGGCAGCCGCACGCGGTGCTCGGTGAGGAAGAGGGCCCAGGCGCGCTTCACCGGGTTGGTGACGCCGGTGACGATGACGGTGTCGTCGATGTCGCTGATGACACCATACGCGGCGCTCGTGCCCGCCACCCGCACCGGCGCGGCCACGCGGGCCACGCCGTGAGGCTCGGGGGAGAGCAGCTCCAGCTCCACCATGTGCCAGCCCGAGCGGACACCCTCGGGCGGCGGCACCCACAGCTCCAGGAAGCCCTCTTCGTCGGTGGTGCCCTCCCACTGCTTGTCGCCCCAGCGCACCGCCACGCGCGCACCGGCGATTTCGCGCGTCATGTACCGCTTGTACGAGGCGATGGCGCTGCCCACCAGCGTGTGCCGCTCCCGCGGGGGACGCACGTGCCGGTCCTCCAGCACGCGGGCCTTGATGACGGCGCGCTCAGGGGTGCCGTAGCCCCGGTACGGGAGGATGCGCAGCGGCGGCGCGATTCCGAGCTTCTGACGCACGCGTCGGCTCAGTGCGTCGTAGTGGGCGTCCACGCGGACGGCGAGTCGGTAGAAGGCGGGGAAGAAGTCGGCCATGGCGCAGGGCGTAAGGAGGAAGGACCGGGGTGACTGTAGAGGACTCCGGGGCCCGCGAGGGGCAAACCCTCGTGGAGGCGCCGCCGGGCGGACATAACCTGCGGGGCTCCCCGCGTACGTACTTCCCCTGTAGTCCCCCCTCAACACCTGGAGGTTCGCCTTGCTGCGTCATCCTTCCCGTTGGTTCATCGCCACCGCCGCGGCGCTGCTGCTGAGCACCGCTGCCGCCGCGCAGTCCACCTCGCCGAGCATCACCTTCAAGTCCCCGTCGCAGGGCTGGGGCGTCGTCGCGTCGTCCAACCCGCTGCCCTATGGCAAGACGGCGTCCATCATCTACAGCGTCGACCGGCTGACGGCGTGCCGGGGCAACATCAACAGCACCACGCCGGGGTGGACCATCACCGGCTACTACCAGTTCAACAACGGCCCGGTGCAGTACTTCTGGGTGGCGGGTTTCTCGTCCGTGCCCAACCCGCCCGCGCCGTCCATTCCGCTCAACCAGAAGGGCACGCTGGCCGTCTGGTTCGAGAACACCAACCGGTGGGGTTGCCAGGCGTGGGACTCCAACTACGGCAACAACTACGTCTTCAACGTGCAGTGACGTGAAGGCCGGGGCCTTCCGCGCGGGGGTGTGCCCGCGCGGAAGGTCCGAGGTGTCTCAGTGGGGACGGGTGACGAGCTCGGCGCGGCCGATGGGGCTGTGGCCCCCGGCGAGCAGCCGGCGCGCGGCGAGCACGGAGACGCAGTCCTCCGTGCTGTGGATGTCGCCGTAGAACGTGAGCAGCGTGGCCGGGTCCACCACGCGCACGCCATTCACTTCCACGGAAGGGACGCGGCGCACGAAGACGTCGAGGATGACCTTGCCGCCCTCGTCGTGCCGGGCGTAGCGGTAGAAGTGGGTGGACGTGGCGTCGAAGCGCGTCCAGATGCGGTGGTAGCCGCGCGCGGTGAGCACCGGCACCAGCTCCGGGAAGCGCGAGGGCTCCACGAAGAGGTCCACGTCCTTGTGGTCGTGGAAGAGCTTCAGCTCCTCGTGGGGCGGGGCCATGAAGTGCCAGGCCCACCCGCCCGACACCGTCACCCACGGCGCCAGGGCGCGCACCTCCGCTTCCGAGACGCGCAGGCGCTCGGGGTTCCAGGGCTCGTCCGCCCGCTTCGGATTGCGTGGGTCTCCCATGGCCGTGTCCTCCGTGCGCTGCCCGGACGCGGGCGGCGACGGAGGTCTGACAGGGAGGAAGGCCGGCCCCTCAATCCCGCCCGCCCAGCGTGCGGTCCAGGTTGTACGCGGCGCTGATGAGCGCCAGGTGGGTGAGCGCCTGCGGGAAGTTGCCCAGCGCCTCGCCGGACATGCCCGTCTGCTCCGCGTAGAGCCCCACGTGGTTGGCGTAGCCCAGCATCCGCTCGAAGGTCAGCCGCGCCTCCTCCAGCAGGTCCGGCCTCGCCACGCTCGCGCGCGTCATCGCCTCCACCAGCCAGAAGCTGCACAGGTTGAAGGTGCCCTCACTGCCGGCGATGCCGTCCAGCGTCTTGTCCACGTCGTAGCGGAACACCAGCCCGTCCGACACCAGGCCGCCCTGCGACGGCGGACGCCGCATCATGTCCAGCGTGGACAGCATCCGCGGGTCCACCGGCGACAGGAAGAACACCAGCGGCATCAGCAGATTGGCCGCGTCCAGGGCCTCGCCCTCGTACGCCTGGATGAAGGACTGACGCTTCTGGCTCCACCCCTGCGTCATGATGTCCTCGAAGATGGTGTCGCGCACCGCGAGCCACTTCGGCCGGTCCGCCGGGAAGCTGCGCTTGTCCGCGAGCCGGATGGCCCGGTCCACCGCCACCCAGCACATCAGCTTCGAATACACGAAGTGCCGCCGCCCGCCGCGCACCTCCCAGATGCCCTCGTCCGGCTGGTTCCAGTGGTTGCACACCCAGTCCACCTGCCGCCGCAGGTGCCGCCAGAAGTCATAGGAAATCGGCGCCGCGTACTTGTTCGACAGGTACACCGAGTCCATCAGCTCGCCGTAGATGTCGAGCTGGAGCTGGTCCGCCGCCGCGTTGCCGATGCGCACCGGCCGCGCGCCGCCATACCCACTCAGGTGCGCCAGCTCCACCTCGTCCGGCACGCGGCTGCCGTCCAGCGAGAACATCAGCGGCAGCGGCCCGTCCCCCTGCTCCACGCAGCGCGCCTCCACCCAGCGCATGAAGGCCGCCGCCTCGTCCTTGAAGCCGATGCGCAGGAAGGCATAGACGGTGAAGGCCGCGTCCCGCAGCCAGCAGAAGCGGTAGTCCCAGTTGCGCGTGCCACCGGGTGACTCGGGCAGGCTGCACGTGGGCGCCGCGACAATCGCCCCGGACGGCTCGTACGTCAGCAGCTTCAGCGCCAGCGCCGAGCGCTGCACCGTCTCGCGCCAGCGGCCCGTGTAGTTGCACCCCGACAGCCAGTGCCGCCAGTAGTCCACCGTGTCGCGAAAGACCGCCTCCGCGGACTCGTGGCTGTGCACCAGGTCCTGGCACGACAGGCGCGCGCCCTGCCGCAGCGTGAAGACGGCGGACTGATTTTCATGCAGCGTGAAGCGCGCGCTGACGCCCCGCTCCTCGCGGCGCAGCGGCACCGACGAGGCCAGCGTCAGCTCCAGCGTCCGCGACTTGAAGGCCGCGCCGCCGTGGATGACGTGCGTCTCGTGCGGGTCTCTCGCGTAGTTGAAGGCCGGGTAGCACTCCATCATGAAGCGCAGCTGGCCGCGCACCACGCGCACGCGCCGCAGCACCTCGCGCTCCAGCTTCCGCCCGTGCCGCGACATGGGCATGAAGTCGACCAGCTCCCCCACCCCGTCCGGCGTGTAGAAGCGCGTCACCAGCACGTTGGTGTCGGGCCAGTAGAACTGCTTCTTCATCACCTGGTCCGGCTCGGGGCAGATGCGCCAGTGGCCGCCCCTGTCCGGGTCCAGCAGCGCGCCGAAGACGCTCGGGCTGTCGAAGTGCGGGAAGCACATCCAGTCGAGCGTGCCCTCGTTCCCCACCAGGGCCACCGTGCGCAAATCGCCGATGATGCCGTGGTCCTCGATGGGCACCGAGCGTCCCGCCACGCTGCCCATGCTGCTGCCCATCACCATGGATGTCTCCCGCGTTCGCGCATCGCTCACGAGAAGGTGATGACGTGCTTGATGCCGCCGCCACCCTTCTTTCCCGTCACCACGTCCGCATAGGCCTCGGGCGGGTGGCGCGCGGTGATGAGCCGCTCCAGCCCGCCCGGCCAGCGGGCACGGAAGCGTCCCAGGTCATCCAGCGCCGCGTCGAAGTCCGAGTCCGCCGCGTTCACCGTGCCCAGCACCACCTGGTTCCTCAGCACCACCTGCTTGAGCAGCGCCCCCCCCTGCAGCTCCAGTTCCTCCGCGTGGGCGGGCACGCCGGTGAAGACGAAGATGCCGTTGTGGCCCAGCGCCTTCAGCGTGTCGAAGGCGGCCTTCGCCACGCCCGCCGCCTCGTAGACGACGTCCGGTGCGCCGGCCCGGCGCACCAGCTCCTCCAGGGAGACCTCCTTGGAGGAGAGGTAGGGAGCACCCAGCGCCTCGGCCGCGGCCGCCTTGTCGTTGGGCTTGGGGCTGCGCGAGTACATCGTCGTCACGTAGCCCCGGCGCAGGAAGGCCATGGCGCCCAAGAGCCCCAC
>NZ_JABBJJ010000381.1 GCF_012933655.1 Pyxidicoccus fallax
CCCTTCGTCCCCGCCCTGGAGAAGGACGGAGAGCTCGTCCTCTACGAGGACTGGCACACCCACTTCATGCAGACACGCGAGCGCGCCTCGTACTTCGTGGCCTGGCTGCTGAAGCTGGCCCACCAGGGCGTCACGCTCGTGAACGGGCCGCACGCCGCCAGCGTCATGCAATACAAGCCCTTCCAGCTCCACGCGCTGCGAAGCCTCGGCGCCCGCGTGCCGCGCACGCTCATCTCCAATGACCCCGACGCCATCCGCGCCTTCCACGCCGAGGTGAAGGACGTCATCTTCAAGCCCATCATGGGCGGCGCCGTCACCCGCGTCCTCGACGCCGAGGCCCTGGAGCACCTGGACGCGGTCACCACCTCCCCCGTCATCTTCCAGGAGCGCGTCCGCGGAGACGACCTGCGCGTCATGCTCGTGGGCGACGAAGTCGTCTCCTGCGTGGCCATCGAGACGCCCGAGCAGCACCTCGACTTCCGTGCCGACCCCGTCTACAGCGGAGGCAACGCGGCCTACCGCGAGGTGCCGCTCCCCGAACCCGTGAAGCAGTTCTGCCGCAAGGCCGCGCGCGCCTGCGGCCTCACCTTCGCGGGCATCGACATCAAGCACCACGGCGACGACTACGTCTTCCTGGAGCTCAACAGCTCGCCCATCTACCTCGACGTGGAGATGAAGCTCGGTCACCCCATCAGCCGCGCCATCGCCAGGGCCGTGGTGGAGGGCATGCGCACCGCGCCGTAGCCGGGGGCCTCCCTGGCGGCCCGTCCATGAGCCGACCCTGCTGGAGCGATTGCACGTCCAACGTCGCCGGGCTGAAATTGCACGTGAAGGCAGGCAGGTGCTTCGACCCGGGGAGAGACCCTGCGCCCGGCCGTCTTCCGGGATGTCGATGGTACCTGACGGAGCGCGGGGCCGGTGTCCTCGCGAAGGAGCGCGGCGATGGGCCGGTGTCAGGCATGAGCACGGACGCCACGCCCGGGAACGAGACGCACGGGCCACCGGCCGCCTGGGGCCGCGCGCTCGTGCTGGCCGCGCTGCTCGTGGGGCTCGCCCTCCTCGCCTCATCGGAGTCCTTCCAGTCCGGCCTCCGGCGCGTCCTCGAGGCCGCCGCGCCCATCATCTCCGAGCACCCCTTCTGGGGCGCGCTCCTCTTCATCCTCCTGTCCGCGCTGTCGGCGATGCTGGCCTTCTTCTCCAGCGCCCTGCTGCTGCCGGTGGCGCTGCACGCCTGGGGGAAGACGGTCTGCGCGCTGTTGCTCTGGGTGGGGTGGATGCTCGGGGGGGCCACCGCGTATGGCATCGCGCGCGCCTGGGGCCGCCCCGTCATCCGCCGGCTGACGTCCGCGCGCGGGCTCGCTCGCTACGAGGAGCGCATCTCCCGCCGCACGCCGCTGGGCCTGGTGTTCCTCTTCCAGCTCGCGGTGCCCTCGGAGATTCCCGGCTACGTGCTCGGCCTGGCGCGCTACGGGCTGCGGCGCTACCTGCTCGTCCTCGCGCTGGCGGAGCTGCCGTATGCCGTGGCGACCGTCTACCTGGGCGCCAGCTTCCTGGAGCAGCGCACCGTGATGCTGGTGGGCCTTGGGCTCGCGGGCATCCTGTTCGGTGTCTGGGCCTTCCACGTCCTGCGCCAGCGGCTCGGGACGTAGCCGCGGTGGGTGATATCCCGCCTGCAATCAATTGCATCTGTATCAATGCATGCAATAACTCACGCCCAGGCCAATCCGAAACATCCGCCGGCAGCGAAATTCGTATCAATTCCTCGCTTCGCCCGTCTAGTTTCCCGCCCACTCGCGGTTCGAGACATGGAGGGGGCCTCGGCCTGGATGGATATGCGACTGGAATTCTCCACGGATGGTGTCTCCGAAGAGAATCGTTTCGAGCAATGGAGTGAAATCACTCGCGAGCACTTCGCGGGGCTGACATCGGAGCGGACCACGGAGAAGCCCTTCTTCGGCCGGCTCCGCGCCCACACCGTTGGGCGGCTGCCCGTCATGGATTTCCATGCCGCGGCGCATCGCGTCTGCTTGAACGCCCGGGACATCGCGCGCGGCTCACGGGAGGCCTATCTCATCAACCTCCAGGTATCTGGGACGAGCACGATGCGGCAGGGCGGGACGGAGCACCGGCTGGCCCCTGGTGACTTCGGCATCATCGACCTGACGCGGCCCGGCGAGGTCCACTTCGAGCAGGAGTGGCAGGGCGTCACCCTGGCCCTGCCCCATCATGTCCTCCAGCCCCGGCTCAGGGACCGGGACATGGCCGCGGGGCTCGTCGTGCGCGGCGCCGAGGGCGCGGGTGCGCTGGCCTCGGCATACCTGGGCACCTTCGCGCGGATGCCTCCACCCACGGGGAGCACCGCCGAAGCCGTCGGCAACATCCTCGTGGACCTGCTTGCCGTCGCCGTGGGCGCCACGGCCGAGGCGCGGGAGGCCGCGGCGCCGGGAGTCCTCGCCGCGAGGCGGCAGGCCGTCTGCGACTACCTCGAGCGCCACCTCGGCGACCCCGACCTGGACCCCGCCAGCGTGGCCAGCGCGTTTCGCATGTCCACCCGCTACCTGCACGAACTCTTCGAGCCGACGGGCGAGACCCTCATGCGCCGGGTGCTCTCACACCGCCTGGAGCGCTGCCGCCAGGACCTCGCCGCCCCCGCCATGCGCTCGCGGACCATCGCCGACATCGCCTTCGGCTGGGGCTTCAGGGACCTGTCGCACTTTGGCCGCGTCTTCAAGGCCGCCCACGGCATGACGCCCCGTGAATGGCGCAAGCAGGCCCTGGCCTCCGGTGCGCTCCCAGTCGAATCGCCGTGCGCTCGCGTCCGAGAGTCCTGACCGGGTAGCCCGGTACATCAGGCTTCACGGGCTTTGGCGGGAGGGATTCCTGTCGGCCCGTCCCCCGCCCCGGACGACGTCTGGCCGCCGGGTCGGAGTTTCCGCCTGAAAGGACCGCAACATGTATCGCAACAAGGCAGCTGTGAGCACCCCGTGGCTGAGCGCGTGCATCGCCTTCTCCCTGGCCTCCCTCGTGGGCTGTGGTGGCGGTGAAGGGACGGCTCCGGTGGACGCCGAGGGGAACCCCACGGCGACCGCGCGGAGCGCGAAGGAGGAAGCCGCGCTCGCCAGGCTGTTCCCCGGCTGGGGCGACCTCGGCCGCTATGCCAATGACCCCCAGTTCCAGCACGCGACGCCCAAGGTCCCCATCGTCGTCGACGGCGTGCGGCTCCCGCCCGAGGCCATCCAGCGCTTCAACGGCCAGCCGGTCATCTACCTGATGAACGAGGAGTCGCAGGAGGGGGGCTTCGTCTACGTCTTCTCGACGCACCAGAAGCTGCGCGCCCACCTGGAGGCGCGCGGGAAGATGCCGCGCCTGGACGGCGGCGACGTCTCCGCCATGGATGAGACGCCCGCCATCTTCTATGCGGACCCGGGCCTGACGGGCTGGGAGATCCGCTTCAGCCGGGGGACCGAAGTCCCCAACCTGACGTCCCACTCGGTGAACTGGTTCTGGAACTGGAACGACCAGATCTCCTCGCTCGCCGCGGCGAACGTCGGCACGTACACGGTCCTCTACCAGAACAGCAACTACTGGGGGACCGAGGTCTGGACCGCCGCCGGCACGAGCCGGTACGACCTGGGTTGGATCAACTACGACAACCAGGCCAGCTCCATCCGGGTCCTGCCGTAGTCGTCGCGCGCGCCGTGCGCGGCCCCACGGCGCGCGACGGGCGGCCGGGGACAGGTGCCCCGGCCGTCCGGCCGTCCCGCCTTCCCCTCACCCCTTGAGCACCGCCAGCGGCACCAGCCGCGCCACCTTCCGGGCGATGCCCGCGGTCTCCACCGCGTCCACCACGCGGTCCACGTCCTTGTAGGCCTCGGGGGCCTCCTCGGCGAGCTCCGCGTTGGACGGGCACTCCACGATGATGCCGCGCGCGTTGAGCGCCTTGCGCAGCTCCGCGCCCACCACCTGCCGCTTCGCGGCGGCCCGGCTGAGCTGCCGACCGGCGCCATGGCATGCGCTGGCGAACGAAATGTCGCGCGAGCCCCCCTGCCCCGTGAGCACGAAGGACGCCGTGCCCATGCTGCCGGGGATGAACACCGGCTGCCCCACCCGCGCGTACGCCGTGGGCAGCTCCGGCTCGCCCGGGCCGAACGCGCGCGTGGCGCCCTTGCGGTGCACGCACAGCTTCTGGCCGCCGTACGTCTCCACCTTCGCGATGTTGTGGGCCACGTCGTAGACGACGCGGGCCCACGTCTCGGTGCGCTCGCCGAGCCGCCGGCCGAACACCTCGCGCACGCGGTGGGTGAGCACCTGCCGGTTGGACCACGCGAAGTTGGCCGCGGCGCACATGGCCGCGTAGTAGTCCTGCCCCTCGGGCGAGGAGAACGGCGCGCAGGCGAGCTGCCGGTCCACCAGCCGGATTCCCTCTCGCGCCAGGGCCTGGTCCATCTTCCGCACGGCGTCCGTGCACACCTGGTGCCCCAGCCCGCGCGAGCCCGTGTGGATGAGCACGGTGAGCTGCCCCTCGAACAGTCCGAAGGCCGCGGCGGCCTCCGCGTCGTGGATGTGCTCCACGCGCTGAATCTCGATGAAGTGGTTGCCGCCACCCAGGGTGCCGAGCTGGTCATGCCCCCGCTCCCGGGCGCGCGTGGAGACCCGCGCCGCGTCGGCCGCCGGCAGGTGTCCGCCCGCCTCGATGTGCGCGAGGTCCTCCCGGGTGCCCAGGCCCAGCACGCCCATGACGTAGGGGACGCCGTCGGCGAGGACGTGGTCCAGCTCGGCCGGCTTCAGGGCCAGCCGGCCGTGGCGGCCGAAGCCGGTGGGAATGCTCCGGGCCAGGTCGTGGGCCAGGGCCGGCAGGTCCCCGCTCACCTCCAGATGGCGCAGCCCGGTGGCGAGCAGCCGCACGCCGCAGTTGATGTCGAACCCGATGCCTCCGGGAGAGATGACGCCGTCGGGCAGCAGCGTGCCCGCCACGCCGCCCACGGGGAAGCCGTAGCCCTCGTGCATGTCCGGCATGCCGATGGCGAAGCCCTGGATGCCCGGCAGCGTTGTCACGTTGACGAGCTGGAGGATGCTGCGGTCCTCGGCCATGCGCCGCAGCAGCTCGTCGTCGGCGACGATGCGGGCCGGCACGCGCATGTCCGCGCGGAAGCCCTTGTCCAACTCGTGGAGCGCCGGGCCGAGCTGGCGCAGGAGCGGTGTGGACGGACGGGAGACCTCGATGATGGGTTCCATGCTCGCCTCCACGCGGCGGAAAGCCGCGGCGGGTTCAGACGTCGAGCACGACGGTGGCGTCGAAGCCGTCCTCGTGCTCACGAATCTCCAGCCCATGGAAGGTGGCGGCCTTCACGGCCGTCTTCAGCACCTCGGGGGTGAAGCCTCGGATGCGGGCCCGCAGCCCGCGCCCGGAGACCTCGTCCACCACGATGTGCGTGTACACGCGCTTGTGCGTGTCCGCGCGGGAGATGAGCTCGTTCAGCCAGTCGACGAGCAGCGCCTCCGTGTCCGCCGCCTCCAGCGTGACGGGCTCCTCCTCCGTGCCGCGCGGTGGCTCCGGTGGCGCCTCGCCGAGCATGAGCTCGGCCAGCGCATACCCCGCCTCCTCGAACAGCTCCGACAGGTCGACGCCCTCGACGCGGAACTGGACCTCGGCGGTGTGCGACTCGAACGCGTAGGACCCCGGCCCTCCAGGCTCCACGACGGCCTCCCGTGCAATGGGCTCACCCCTGAAGGTGGGAGTCGCCCCGAGCCGCTTCAGTACGGCGGCGAGGAAGCCGAAGCCCACCACCGAGGAGGACGGACGGGCAGCCGGGCCCGTGCCGCCGCGTCATGGGTCAGCCCTCGCCGCCGCCGTGCGCGTACAGGCCCTCGATGACGTCGGCGTAGTGCTTGCTGACGACGTGGCGTCGAATCTTCAGCGAGGGCGTTATCTCGTCCCGTTCGATGGTGAAGTCCTGGGGGAGGATGGCGAACTTCCGGATGGACTCCGCGCGCGACACGGTGCGGTTGGCCGCCTCGATGGCGTGCCCCACCTCGGCGCGCAACGCGGAGTCGTTCACCAGGGACTCCAGCGGCTGTCCGTCCCGCCCGTTCTTCTTCGCCCACTGGGAGAAGCCCTGGGCGTCGAGCGTGACGAGCGCCCCCACGAAGGGCCTGCCCTCGCCCACCACCATCGCCTGGCTGACGAGCGGGTGCTCCCGGATGTGGTCCTCCAGGGGCCCTGGCGCCACGTTCTTCCCGGCGGCGGTGACGAGAATCTCCTTCTTGCGTCCGGTGATGCGCAGGAAGCCCGCGTCGTCCAGGCCGCCGAGGTCTCCCGTCAGCAGCCACCCATCCGGGGTGAAGGCGCGCCGGGTGGCCTCCTCGTTGTGCCAGTAGCCGCGGAAGACCTGCGGGCCCTTCACGAGGATTTCCCCATCGTCCGCGATGCGCACGGTGGTACCCGGCAGCGGCCGGCCCACGGTGCCGATGCTCTGGGCCCGGTCGATGTTGAGCGTCTGCACCGGGCTCGTCTCCGTCATCCCGTAGCCCTCGATGACCCTCACGCCGATGCCGTTGTAGAAGTGGTTCAGCCGCTCCGGCAGCGGCCCGCCGCCCGACACCACGAAGCGCAGTCGCCCACCGAAGACCTGGCGGAGCTGGCGGTACACGAGCCGGTCGAACACCGCGCGCTTCAGCCCCGTGACGAGGCTCCGGCGGCCGGCGGCGCTGTCCCGCGAGGTCTGGATGGCCGTGTCCACGGCGAGGTCGAACACCCGCTCGCGGCCCGCGTTCTCCGCCTTCTGCTGCGCCGCCTGGAACACCTTCTCCAGGATGCGCGGCACGGTGCCGAACCACGCGGGCCGCACCAGGGAGAGCTCCTCCACCACCTTGCCCGCGCTGCTGGCGAAGGCCACGGTGAGGCCCATCTCCATGGCCGCGAGGAAGAGAATCTTCGCCAGCGCATGGGCCAGCGGCAGGAAGAGGAACGTCGTGTCCCCTCCGGTGACCATGCCGCCCGCGTAGACGCGCACCTGCAGGGCGTTCGAGCGGATGTTGCCGTGCGTCAGCTCGCAGCCCCGGGGCCGGCCCGTGGTGCCCGACGTGTAGATGAGCGTGGCCAGGGCGTCGGTGCGCAGTGCCGCCAGCCGTTCATCCAGCCGGGCCTCGTCCACCTCATCGCCGCGCTGCTGGAGGTGCTCGAGCGCCGCCTGGTCGATGACGAACGTGTGCCGGCAGGCCGGAAGCCGCTCCGCGGACTGGCGGTAGAGGCCGTGCAGGGCGTCCGTCTCGAAGAAGGCCATCACCGCCTCGCTGTCGTGGAGGATCCACTCCACCTGGGAGGCGGACGAGGTCTCGTACATCGGCACCGTGGTGGCTCCGGCGGCGAGGATGGCGTAGTCGAGCAGCGCCCACTCGACGCGCGTCCGGGACATCAGCGCCACGCGCTGGCCCGGCTCGACGCCCAGGGCCATCAACCCGCGGGCGAGCCGGCGGACGGTCCGGACGATGTCCCCCGCGGTGAGGGCCTCGAACCGGTCCCCGACGCGGCGGGAGAACAGGG
This sequence comes from Pyxidicoccus fallax, assembly GCF_012933655.1. GTDB lineage: Bacteria > Myxococcota > Myxococcia > Myxococcales > Myxococcaceae > Myxococcus > Myxococcus fallax. The sequence goes on from NZ_JABBJJ010000381.1 coordinate 7,544, forward strand.
GCTTGTCCGGACTCCTGCGTGCGAGCTCCAGCAGGGGCTGGAGCAGGTGGGCCTCCGGGGCGAGCGGAACCTGTCCCTCGCCCGACGACTCCTTCTGGGGTGCGTTGCCACTCATGCGCTGATTGTGGGGACCTTCTCGCGCCGCGACAGGGTGACGATTGCCATGCGTCAGCCAGTGGGCAGCGCCCCGGGACGGAATGGCGCGCTTGCGACGGCGGCAGGGCGTGGTTACAAGGGGGCTCGCTTCAGCCACCCGACGCTTCGATGGCGGCCCGTGCCCGGGCCGTAGGGCGTTCGGTGTGGTGCGCCCTGGCGACAGCCCCATGCCGACCCCTCGTCGCCGGGAGCTGACCTCTTGAACATCAGGGACTTCTGCCGGACGCACTTCAAGCACTTCAACGCGGCGGCGCTCGTGGACGCGGCCGAGGGCTACGTGCGGCACGTGGACGCGGGCGGGAAGATGCTCGTCACGCTCGCGGGCGCGATGAGCACCGCGGAGCTGGGCATCTCGCTGGCGGAGCTCATCCGCCGCGACAAGGTCCACGCCATCTGCTGCACGGGGGCCAATCTGGAGGAGGACATCTTCAACCTCGTGGCCCACCAGTTCTACGAGCGGGTGCCGCACTACCGAGACCTGACGCCGAAGGACGAGCAGGCGCTGCTGGAGCGGCACATGAACCGGGTGACGGACACCTGCATCCCGGAGATGGAGGCCATGCGCCGCATCGAGTCCGCCATCCTGGAGGAGTGGACCGCGGCGGACCGCGAGGGGCGGCGGCACTTCCCACACGAGTTCCTCTACCGCGTGCTGCGCGGAGGGAAGCTGGCCGGCAGCTACCAGATTGACCCGCGCAACAGCTGGCTGCTCGCGGCCTGCGAGAAGAACCTGCCCCTGTGGGTGCCGGGCTGGGAGGACTCCACGCTGGGCAACATGTACGCGGGGCACTGCATCTCCGGCGACGTGAAGAACGTCCACACCGTGCGCACCGGCATCGAGTACATGATGACGCTCGCGGCCTGGTACACGGAGACCGCGCCGCGCTCGCCCATCGGCTTCTTCCAGATTGGCGGCGGCATCGCCGGGGACTTCCCCATCTGCGTGGTGCCCATGCTGCACCAGGACCTGCGCCGCGAGGGCGTGCCGCTCTGGGCGTACTTCTGCCAGATCAGCGACTCGACGACGAGCTACGGCTCGTACTCCGGCGCCGTGCCCAACGAGAAGATCACGTGGGGCAAGCTGGGCATCGACACGCCGAAGTACGTGGTGGAGAGCGATGCGTCCATCGTCGCACCGCTCATCTTCGGCTACGTGCTCGGCGCGTGAGGTCCGTGGCGCGGTGAGCGTGGGGAGCGCCTCAGGTCCCGGACCTGGGGCGCTTCCCCTGGCTCTGCCGCTCCCACTCCTTCTGCTTCTCGGTGAGGCTGAGCCGCGAGCTCCACAGCGCGGGCGTGAGCACCACGATGAGAATCGTCATCAGGATGACGCCAATGAGCATTTCCATGAACATGAGCAACGACCTTTCTGAAGGGTGAACGAAGGAAGAAGACGACGGCGCGCCGCCGCTACGGGGCGCGGACCGCGATGAGGGTCATCATCCCGGCCTCGGCGTGCTCCAGGATGTGGCAGTGCAGCATCCAGGAGCCCGCGTCGGTGGGAACGAGGGCGATGTCCACGGACTCGTTCCCGTGGACGAGGACGGTGTCGCGGAAGAACGGTTCCTCCACCGGCGTGCCGTCCCGAGCGAGCAGCCGGAAGAACATCCCGTGCAGGTGGAGGGGGTGCAGGCGCGCGGACTCGTTCACGAAGCGCAGCCGGTAGAACCGGCCGCTCGTCAGGGTGAGCGCCGGCTCATGGTGGGCCGAGTGCCCCGCGAAGGCCTTGTCATCGAGCGTCCACTCGATGCCGAAGGGCCCACCCCGCCGGGCATTGAGCCGGAAGGCATGGTGCTCGGGGACGTGGAGGCCCTCGCTCCAGGCGGGCACGTGGGCTCGCGCGGGGGAGGCGAAGGCAGGCGGGGTGACGGGCTCGCCCTCGGTGGTGATGTGCGCCAGGACATTCGGCCGGCGCGCGGAGAAGCGGTCGACGATGGGCAGCGGCGCGGCCAGGTTCTGGTTGAAGGTGATGTCCAGGTCGATGCGGTTGCCCGGCGCGAGCTCGAAGCCCGCGGGGTCGATGGGCTCGCGCAGGTACAAGCCATCCACCGCGATGAGCTTCGCGTCCAGGCCGGAGAAGTCCGGCATCACCACGCGCCCGTTGGCGGAGTTGAGCAGGCGCAGCCGGATGCGCTCTCCCGGGCGCACGCGCAGCACCGTGTCGGTGCGCCCGTTCACCGTAAGGACGTTGCCCCACCGCCCGTCGTGCGCCAGGTCATGCCGGGTGTTGAAGCGGGGAAACACCTGCCCCGTCTCGTCGAGCAGCCAATCATCGACGACCCAGACCACGTCGCGGCTGTACGGCGGCGGCGCGGTGTCCTCGACGATGAGCAGGCCATACAGGCCGCGCTCCACCTGCTCGCTGCTGCGCACGTGGGGATGGAACCAGAAGGTGCCGGCGTCCTTGGGGGTGAACTCGTAGACGAAGGTCTCCCCCGGCTGCACCGGCCGCTGGGTGGTATGCGGCACCCCATCCATGGCGTTGGGCAACCGCACACCGTGCCAGTGGATGGTGGTCTCCTGGGGAAGCCGGTTGGTGAAGCGGACCCGCAGCGTCTCGCCCAGGCGGATGCGCAGCTGGGGACCGGGCACCTGACCGTTGTAGGCCCAGACGCGCAGCTTCTGGCCGTCGACGAGCTCCACCTCGGTGGGCTCGGCCACGATGTCGAAGGAGCGCACCGTGCCGTTGGGACGGGCCTCCAGGGGGTAGGCCCCGGTGAACTCGCGGAGCGCCCGCGCGGCCTGGGGCGGCTCCTTGTCGCGAGGCCTGCAAGCACCCGCGGCGAGAGCCACCGCGAGCAGCGCCGGGGCCAGGAGGTGAAGGTTGAACGAAAGCGGGCTCGCGCCGGCCGAAGCGGCCCGCGAGGCGTGGAAGGGGTTCGACACGGAATCGTGCTCCAGGCGGAAGGAAGACGGCTGGCCGGAGCAGCGATGCGCGCGCCCGGCTCCTCATGGCCTCCAGGAGGTCGAAGCGCCGTGGCGGTGATGCGTCGCCACGTGCCTCTTCCCCACGGCGCGGCGGCCAGTCCCTCGGGCGCCCCCATGAAGGTTCAGGGGGGAAGCCAGCGGACCGGCGCGCGCCGGGAGCACTCAGATGAGGAGCGTGCGGATGCGAAGGAAGACAGGTGGCCCCTGTGAGGGAGGCCTTTCCCAGCGCGCGAGGGCCGGGTGGCCACCTTCAACCGGGGGTGGGACGCTCAGCCATGCGGGGGCGAGGGCTGGCGGAGCGGCGAACAGGACGGAGTGGCTGCAGACATCCGCGAACGTCGGCGGAGGCATCTCCCAGCCCGGCTCGTCACAGCAGTCGGCCCGGAGCGTCGGCTGGCCGTGAGGCGCGTGCTCCGCCTTCATCTCGCCGTGGGGACAGCGGCATTCGTCGGAGCGTGTCTCGACCTGCTTCCGGCAGTAGTGCGCGGGCCCGCCCGCTCCAACGGCAACGGCCTGCCAGCCGAGCAGTAGAGCGAGTGTGAAGATGCGCAGGACCAGGGACACGATGCCTCCGCATATACGCGGGCACGGATGCCGCCGCAACCTCACCTTGCCCGGGGCAGGGGCCTGCCTGCCCCTGGTGAGACCCCGGCCCCAAGCGCATACACTCGGCACCCATGTCCGAGGCCGTCGAACCGCTCTCCTCCCCTGCCCCCACCGAGCCCTCCGCGC
>NZ_JABBJJ010000382.1 GCF_012933655.1 Pyxidicoccus fallax
GCCTCACCCCCGCCCATGGCACCCCCAGCGTCGCCGTGGTGGAGGGGCAGGGCGGCGGCCCCAGCCGCGTCGTCCCCGCCACCGGGCCCACCCTGGCCCAGGTGGTGGAGGAGGCCGAGCGCCATGCCATCACCCAGGCCCTCGAGCGCCATGGCGTGGACCTGGCCCGCGTCGCGGATGAGCTGGGCGTCTCCTCCACCACCCTCTGGCGGAAGATGAAGCGCCTCAACCTCCGCCCGCCCAGCGAGACGGCTCGCGAGTAGCGCGTAGGTGCGGGTAGGACCTACCCGTGCAAACTTCCCGCGTCCCTGAATTCAGATCCGAAATCGGCGGGTTCATCGGTGAAAAAGCCAAGTGACTGAATTCCTTGGAGATTTTCACTTCTGCAACCTGATTTCAGGGCTGAAATGAAATCCGCCGGGCCCGCCAAAGTCGGGGGTTGAGCCAAGTGCTTGAAACTACTGCATTTGGGCCCAAAACGGGCGCTGGCACGCGGGCTGCTAAAGGAATACGCGGGACACATCGAAGCGAGGCTGAAGGCGGTTCCCCCCCACCCCTTCAGCACTTCCGGTGAGTCACCTTGAGAAGACCCGCGGCCCGGCACCCTTCTGGGGTGTCGGGCCGCCTTCTTTTCCACGTCCGAGCGTCCAGCCCGATTTTCCCTCAACGTCGGTATTCCTTCCAGAATCCTGGAAGGGGTGACTTGATGACAGTCGAGGTGGGGCAGCAGGCGCCGTTGTGGGTGTTACGGCCCGGGCGGCCGGAGGACCATTCGCACTTCGCGCGCCTGTTCATGGAGCTGGGGGTGGATGCGCCGCCACCGCCGCCCGTGTGGGCGGCGGAGCTGATGCCCCTCACCGTCTTCGCGGAAGGGCAGGGTGGGGTGGTGGCCTACGCCGCCATGGAGCTGCTCGGCGAGGTGGGCTACGTGGGGCAGCTGGTGGTGGACCCGTCCGTCCGGCGCCAGGGGCTGGGGCGGTGGATGATGGAGCGGGTGGCGGAGCACTTCCGGGCGAGGGGGTGCAGTCGCTGGGCGCTCAACGTGAAGCGGGACAACACGGCGGCGCTGGGCCTCTACACCTCGGTGGGGATGCGGCCCGCGCGGCAGGCGTCCACCCTCCAGGTGACGAGGGCCCAGGTGGAGGCGCTGCCTCCGGCGCCAGCAGGGCTGGACGTCGTACCGGCGGGGCCTTCGGACTGGGAGCCGCTGACGGCGGCCTTCGGGATGCTTCCCGGCCGGCTCGCGCACCTGGCCTCGCTGCCCTCGCACAAGCTGCTGCGGCTGGTGCCCCGGGAGCCGGCACCGGGCCCTGCCGCGCCGCTGGGGATGATGGACCTGCGCGCCTCGAGCCGGACGCTCTACCCCTTGTTCGCGGTGTCGCCGGCGCATGCGCGCGCCCTGCTGGAGGACGCCTTCGCCCGGTTGGGTGGCGACGTGGAGTCGCTCCAGGTGGTGGTGACGGATGACGCCGCGCTGGAAGGGCTGCTGCGCGGCGCGGGCGCGAAGGTGCTCCACGAGATGCTGGAGCTGCGCGGCCCGCTGCCGGAAGCGCGCGGTTAGGGCCGGAAACGACAACGCCCGCCCGGGCACGAGGCCGAGGCGGGCGTGGACATCAGCGACGCGTTGGGACTACCGGCCGAACAGCGTGCCGGCCTGCTCCAGCCACGCGGTGATGGGGCCGGGGATGATGCCCAGCACCACCACGGCGGCGGTGGACACCACCAGCGCCAGCTCGGTGCCCCAGTTGCGCTCGAGCACCTGGGCGCCCTCGGGCACCGGCCGCATGAACATGTAGACCACCACGCGCAGGTAGTAATAGACGCCCGCGGCGCTGGAGAGCACGGCGACGATGGTGAGGCCGATGAGGCCCGCGTCCACCGCGCTCTGGAAGATGAGCAGCTTGCTCATGAAGCCGATGGTCGGGGGGATGCCGCCCAGCGACAGCATGAAGGCCGCCATCGCGAACGCCCAGCCCGGCCGGCGCTGCGCCAGCCCGCTGAAGCGCTCCAAATCCCACGCGGTTCCCTTCTCCTCGTCCTCGCGGCGCTCCAGCGCGGACACCATGGCGAAGGCGCCCACCGCGCTGAAGGTGTAGGCCAGCAGGTAGTAGAGGATGCCGCGCAGCGCGCCCGCGCGGGCGAGGTCCAGCGGGCTGCCACCCGTCAGCTCGGACGGGCCCAACAGGCGGAACTGCTCGCCCGGCGCCGTGACGAAGAGGGCGGCCACGCCCAGCAGCAGGTAGCCGGCGTGGGCAATGGACGAGTACGCCAGCATGCGCTTCACGTTGCGCTGGGGAATCGCCAGCAGGTTGCCACCCACCATGGTGAGGAAGGCCAGCGCGGAGAACAGCGCCAGCGGCAGCCGCGGGTCGATGCCCTGGCCCAGCGTGAAGAACACGCGCACCATGGCGGCGAAGGCCGCCGCCTTCACGCCCGCGCTCATCAGCGCGGAGACGGGAGAGGGCGCGCCCTCGTACACGTCCGGCGTCCACATGTGGAAGGGCACCGCCGCAATCTTGAACGCGAAGCCCGCGCCCACCAGGACGACGCCCGTGTACACCAGCGCCGGCTGCGCCTGCATGGCCCCACCCAGCGGACCCACCATGGCGGAGAGGTTGGTGGTGCCGGTGGCGCCGTACAGCAGCGCCGCGCCGTACAGCAGCACCGCGGACGAGAAGGCGCCGAGGATGAAGTACTTGAAGCCCGCCTCGCTCGGCCGCGTGCCGCGGCGCAGGTACGCCGTCAGCGCGTAGGTGGCGATGGAGAGCACCTCGATGTTGACGAAGAGGGTGATGAGCTCGTTGGACATCGCCAGGAGGCTCATGCCCGCGGACGCGAAGAGCATCAGCGCGTAGAACTCACCGCGCTCCGCGCCGCGATTGCGCAGGAAGCCCACCGAGCTGAGCGCCGCCAGCCCCACGCACACGCTCACCACGAAGGTGAGGAAGCTGGAGAACGGGTCCAGCACGCCGAAGCCGAGCATCACCTCGCGCGGCGGCTCGAACATCATCGCCACCGCCACCGCGCCGGCCGCCACCGACGTCACCACGGTGAGCACCGCCTGGTACGCGCGCGACGACGTGGCGGAGAGGAACACCTCCGACAGGAGCAGGATGCAGGCGCCCACCACCATGAGGATGGCGGGCAGCAGCGGGAAGAAGTCTGCCAGGGAGAGAGAGGGCAGGGTCATGGTGGAAGCTCTGGCGGCCTACTGCCGCGTCGAGGGGACGGCGGCCAGGGGGACGGGCGCGGAAGGCGCGGCGGCGGTCTGCTTGGAGGGCAGCGACATCACCTCCACGCGGACCTGGCTCGGGTCCACCGTGGCGCCAGGAGTGCCCACGCGAGCGCGGGCGAGGAAGCGCTCCGTGGACGGGTTGATGCGGTCCAGGAACGGCTGCGGCATCAGGCCCATCACCAGCACGAGGATGAGGAAGGGCAGCACGGTGACGCCCTCGCGCAGGCTCAGGTCCGGCAGGTGCTGGTTCTCCCGGTGGGTCAGCCCGCCGAAGAACACCTTCTGCACCATCCACAGCATGTACGCCGCGCCGAGGATGACGCCCAGCGTCGCGAAGGCGCCGAACACCGCCGTCAGGTGCACGTTGCCAGCGGCCGCGCCCAGGTCGCTCTTGAAGGTGCCCAGCAGCACCAGGAACTCGCCGATGAAGCCGTTGGTGCCCGGCACCGCCACCGACGAGAAGGTGATGATGAGGAAGGCCGTGGTGAACATCGGCATCACCTTCGCGATGCCGCCGAAGTCCGCCATGAGCCGCGTGTGGCGCCGCTCGTAGAGGAAGCCGAACAGGAGGAACAGCGCGCCCGTGGACACGCCGTGGTTGAGCATCTGGTACGCGCTGCCCGTGGCGCCCTCGGCCGTCACGGCCAGGATGCCCAGCATGCAGTAGCCCAGGTGGCTGACGGACGAGTACGCGATGAGCTTCTTGATGTCCCGCTGCGCCAGGCACATCAGCGCGCCGTAGACGATGCCGATGACGGACAGCACCGCCAGGAACGGCCGCGCGCCCTGCGTGGCCACCGGGAAGAAGGGAATCGCGAAGCGCCAGAAGCCGAAGGTGCCCATCTTCAGCATGACGCCGGCCAGAATCATGGAGCCGGCCACCGGCGCCTGCACGTGCGCGTCCGGCAGCCACGTGTGCACCGGCCACATCGGCACCTTGATGGCGAACGCCAGCGCGAAGGCGCCGAACAGCCACGGGCCCCAGGTGTACAGCGTCCGGGCGAGCCCCGTCAGCGAGTCACACGCACCCTCCGGCCCCGCCGCGCACGCCGACAGCTGGCGGTTGGCGTCCAGCAGGCCGTTGTAGATGGCCGCGTAGTCGAAGGAGCGGCTGCCCGCCGGCGCGCTGATGAAGTACACGGCGATGATGGCCACCAGCATCAGCAGCGAGCCGGCCAGCGTGTAGAGGAAGAACTTCACCGCCGCCATCTGGCGGTCCTCGGCGCCCCACACACCCACCATGAGGTACATGGGGATGAGCATGGCCTCGAAGAAGATGTAGAAGAGCAGCACGTCCAGCGACACCAGCGCGCCCAGCATCGTCGTCTGGAGCACCAGCAGCGCCAGGTGGAACTCCTTGATGCGGTGGCTGATGTACGTAGTGGACGCCATCACCACGAGGGGGCCCAGGAACACGGTGAGCAGGAGCAGGCTCACCGCCAGGCCGTCCACGCCGATGTGGTAGCTGGTGCCGAACATCTCGAACCACGGCACCCGGTACTCGAGCTGGAACTCCGGCCCGCCCGGCACGTAGCGCATGTAGGCCCAGACGCCGAAGACGGCGTCCACCAACATGCCGATGAGGGTGACGGTGCGAATCTGTCCCGCCTCGCTCGCGGGCAGTACCAGCACCAGCGCCGCGAAGAGGAGCGGCAGGAAGACGACGAGGTTGAGCAGGTGGTTGTCGAAGAAGCTCATTGCAGCACCTGGATGAGGGCGTAGGCCACGCCGCCCAGCAGGGCGAGGGCCATGACTGCGGCGTAGGCCTGGGCGTCGCCCGACTGTACGTACCGGAGCGCGCTGCCCACGCGCGCCGTCACCCACGCCGTGCCGCGCACCGCCACGGTGTCGATGAGGAGCGCGTCCACCACGCGGAAGAGGATGAAGCTCATGAACTTCACGGGACGGATGACGATGAGCTCGTACAGCTCATCCACGTAGAACTTGTTCTGCGCCGCGCGGCGCGCCGCCCGCGCGAAGGCCGGCGCCGGCTGGCCCACCCGCGCCGGGAAGAAGCGCAGGTACAGGAAGGCCGCGGACACGCCGCCCGTCAGCGCCACCAGCCACGCCTTGAGGTAGTCCACGAAGGAGGGGACGCTGTGGTCCAGCTCCACCGTCTTCGCGCCCTCGGTGATGCGGTTCATGGCCCCGAACACCGGGCTGAGGAAGTTCTCGAAGATGGGCTGCGGCCGGCCGTCCGCCGCGCTGCGCATCAGCGGGAAGGCGTAGACGGCCGCCACCACGCTGAGCACCGCCAGCACCACCAGCGGCAGCGTCATCTGCCAGGCGCTCTCGTGCGCGTGCTCCACCCGCGCCTCCTTCGAGCGGGGACCCTCGAAGGTGAGCAGGTACAGGCGCGTCATGTAGAAGGCCGTGCACGCCGCGATGAGCAGGCCCAGGTAGTAGACGAGGCTCGACGTCCACTCCAACCCGTGCAGGTGGTTGTGGTGCACGCCGTGGAAGATGGCGTCCTTGGAGAAGAAGCCGGACAGCGGGACGATACCGGTGATGGCCAGCGTGGCCACCAGGAAGGTGCCCCACGTCCACTTCATCTCGTGGCGCAGGCCGCCCAGCTTCTTGATGTCCGTCTCGTCCCCGTTGCCGTGCATGACGCTGCCGGCGCCGAGGAACAGGCAGGCCTTGAAGAAGGCGTGGGTGACCAGGTGCAGCACCGCCGCCCAGAAGATGCCCATGCCCACGCCCATGAACATGATGCCCAGCTGGGACACCGTGGAGTAGGCGAGCACCTTCTTGATGTCGTCCTGCGCGAAGGCGATGAGCGCCGCCAGGAGCGAGGTGAGCGCGCCGATGATGGCCACCGTGGCCATGGCCGTGGGGCTCAGCACCAGCAGCGCGGACATGCGGCTGAAGAGGTAGACGCCCGCGGTGACCATCGTCGCCGCGTGGATGAGGGCGGACACCGGCGTCGGGCCGGCCATGGCGTCCGGCAGCCAGACGTACAGCGGCAGCTGCGCGCTCTTGCCCGCCGCGCCCAGCAGGAACAGCAGCAGCGCGGTGGTCATCACCCCACCGAAGGTGTAGCCCGCCAGCGGGCCGGCCTCGATGGGCGTCGTCAGGTCCACCTGGTCGGTGCCGCGGTCCACCAGCGCCTCGGCCATCTTCTCCAGGCCCTTGAAGGTGACGGGGCCCTTCTCCTGCAGCGACGAGACGTAGCGCTCGGCGCTGGAGCCGGCGTGCGCGTAGTCCGCCGTGTTCGCCTGCCGCGTGAAGGCCGACACCAGCAGCACCAGCAGGAAGGTGCCGATGAGGAACGCGAAGTCACCGATGCGGTTGGTGACGAAGGCCTTGCGCCCCGCCCACGCCTTGGCCGGGTCCGTGTACCAGAAGCCGATGAGCAGGTAGCTGGCCATGCCCACGCCCTCCCAGCCCACGAAGAGCAGGACGAGGTTGTCGGCCAGCACCAGCGTCAGCATCGCCGCGACGAACAGGTTGAGGTACGCGAAGAAGCGCCAGTACCCGTCGTCGTGCTCCATGTAGCTGGTGGAGTACAGGTGGATGAGGAAGCCCACGCCGGTGATGACCAGCAGGAGGATTCCGGACAGGTGGTCCACCGCCAGCCCGAAGTTCACCCGGAAGTCACCCACGGCGAACCAGGTGCCGTAGTCGTACGTCAGCGCGTAGCGCACGAAGTCGGCTTCGATGCCGAAGGGGTTCCGGTAGAAGGCGAGCAGGCGCCGCGAGCCCTCGACGGAGCCCGGGCCGGTGTGGCTGGTGGCCCAGAAGGCCAGCACGCTCAGCACGAAGGCGCCGGCCACCGCGGACAGGGCGACGAGGTGGACGTTGGCCCGGCCCAGCATCCGGCCGAACACGCCACAGACGAACGCGCCCAACAGGGGCAGCGCGATGATGAGCCACAGAGAGGGCGCCAGCTGTTCCGGAGGGACAGGCGCCACCTGGAAGAAATCGGCGAGAGTCATGGGAAGAAGGCTCCTGGCGGAACAGGCGTCAGTGCTTCATCGTCCGGATGTCTTCCACCAGGACGCTGCCACGGCTGCGGAAGACGGCGATGACGATGGCCAGACCGATGGCCGCCTCCGCCGCCGCCACCGCGATGACGAAGAAGGCGGAGACGTGGCCGACGGCATCCCCGCGCATGCGCGCGAAGGCCAGGAACGTCAGGTTGGCCGCGTTGAGCATCAGCTCCACGCACATGAAGACGACCAGGGCGTTGCGGCGCACCAGCACGCCGAACATGCCCATGCAGAACAGCGCGGCGGCTAGCAGGAGGTAGTAGGTGATGGGAACCATGGGCCGATTCGGGGACTCGCGGGCGGCAACTTCCGCCGCCATGTAGCACAGAAAGTTGTCCGCAACGGGCGATCAGATTCGCGACTTCGCCACCACGACCGCGCCCACCATCGCCACCAGCAGCAGGAGGCTGACCGCTTCGAAGGGCAGGAGCCACTGGGTGAAGATGGTCTGCCCCAGCAGCGCCATGGTGCCGAAGGTCGCCTGCGCCTCCTGCGCCATGACCGGCGCGTCGCCGGGCACCTTGAGCAGGGTGATGACCAGCACCGCCAGCAGGCCCACCGTCGCCGCGCCACCCACCAGGCGCGCCAGCGTGGGCCGCCCGCGCGTGGGCGACTCACCCAGGTTGAGCAGCATGATGACGAAGAGGAACAGCACCATGATGGCGCCCGCGTAGACGAGCACCTGCATCACCGCCACGGTGTGTGCCCACAGCAGCACGTAGATGCCGGCCAGGAAGAAGAACGTGGACACCAGCGCCATGGCCGAGTTGATGGGGCTGCGCGCGAAGATGACCATTCCGGCCGACAGCAGCGTCAGGAGCGCGAACGCTCCGAAGAGGATGAGCTCGATGTTCAAGACCAGTCTCCGAACGAACCCCAGGGCTTGTCGCCGAACGGGCAGCGCTTCTCACGGATGTGCGCCTCGAACTCGTCCCGGAACCGCATGAGGAACGAGTGCGTGGGCAGCGCCGCCGCGTCGCCGAGCGCGCAGATGGTGTTGCCCAGGCCGATGGGCGGGTACGGCGCGATGGACGAGGCCACGTTGGACAGCATGTCCACGTCGCCCGGCTCGCCGCGGCCCTCTTCAATCTTGCGCAGAAGGCGCGTCTGCCACGGCGTGCCCTCGCGGCACGGCGTGCACTGGCCGCAGGACTCCTCCGCGTAGAAGCGGGCCACGCGCCAGAGGCTGCGCACCATGCAGGTGGCGTCGTCCATGACGATGACGCCGCCGGAGCCCGCCATGGTCTGCTTCACCTTGAGGGCCTCGAACTCCATGGCCACGTCCAGCTCGTCCGCGCCCAGCACCGGCGCCGAGGAGCCGCCCGGAATCACGGCCTTCACCTTGCGGCCCTTGGGCATGCCCCGGCCGTACTTGTCGTCGAAGATGAGCTCCGAGAGGGTCGTGAACATCGACACCTCGTACACGCCCGGCCGGTTCACCGTCCCGGAGAGGCAGACGAGGCGGGTGCCACCCGACTTGTCGGTGCCCAGCTTCGCGTAGGCGTCCGAGCCCTTCTGGAACACGGCCGGCACGCTGGCGAGCGTCTCCACGTTGTTCACCACCGTGGGGCAGCCGAACAGGCCCACCACCGCGGGGAACGGCGGCTTCAGCCGGGGCCAGCCCTTCTTGCCCTCGAGGCTCTCCAGCAGCGCCGTCTCCTCGCCGCAGATGTACGCGCCCGCGCCGCGGACCAGGTACACGTTCAGCTCATAGTCCTTGCCCATGAGCTTCTTGCCGAAGATGCCGGCCTTGTACGCCTCGTCGATGGCCGCCTGGCAGCGCTGCGCCGGGAACTTGAACTCGCCGCGCAGGTACACGTAGCAGGTGTGCACGCCCAGCGCGTACGACGCGATGGCGATGCCCTCCAGCATCATGTGCGGGTCGTCCTCGAGGATGTAGCGGTCCTTGAAGGTGCCCGGCTCGGACTCGTCGCCGTTGACGGCGAGGTACTTGGGCTTGGGGCTGTCCTTGGGGACGAAGCTCCACTTGAGGCCCGTGGGGAAGCCCGCGCCGCCGCGCCCGCGGAGGTTGGACTTCTTCACCTCGTCGATGATGGCGGCCGGCTGCATCTCGAGCGCGCGCTTCAGCGCCTCGTAGCCGCCGCGCTGCCGGTAGCTGTCCAGGGTCCAGGACTGCGGCTTGCCCCAGGCCGCCGAGATGATCGGTTCAATCGCCTTTGCCGTAGAGGCCATGTTGATGACGTCCTGAAAAGGAAGGGGTGGAGGATCAGCTCAGCTTCGCCAGGATGGCGTCGAGCTTCGCCTTGGTGAGGCTCTCGTGGTGATCCTCATTGATTTGCAGGCACGGCGCCGTACCGCACGAGGCCAGGCACTCGGTCTCCCGCAAGGTGAACTTCTCGTTGGCTTCACCCGCCTTGAGGCCGAGCTTCTCCTCCAGGTAGGCGAGCATCTTCTCGGCGCCCCAGAGCGAGCACGAGAGGTTCGTGCAGACGTCGATGACGTACTTGCCTGGCTTCTTGAGGTGGTACATCACGTAGAAGCTCGCCACCTCCATGGCGCGCTCCGGCGTGACTTCCAGATTCTTGGCCACCAGTCGCAGGCCCTCGGGCGGCAGCCAGCCCTTGATGTCCTGGAGCAGCCGCAGAGCGGGGAGCATGCCCGCGCTTTTGCGATCCGGAGGGTAGTGGGAGATGATCTCCGCGATTCCCGCGTCGAACTTCTTCTGCTCTTCAGGGGTGAACAAAGGCTCCGCCATGGCGGGGCGTACGTATTGCCCCAATGGCTTCGTTGTCAACATAAACCCTCGACGCTACACTGGGCGGCCATCAGCAAATTGCCGAGCGATTTCAACCCCTTGTTATGAGCCCGGGACCAGAGGACAAGCGCCAGCACACCCGGGTCCCGGCCGTGCTGAGGGTGGACTACACGGACGGGCGTCAGGCCCGGGACGTGACGGAGAACCTGTCCCATACGGGTCTCTTCGTGCAGACCGAGCAGGCATTCACCCTGGGTGACCCCGTCCGGCTCGCACTTTCTTTCCCGGGGCTGCTGGATCCGGTAGAAGTCACCGGAACCGTGGCCTGGGTCAGGCCGGCGGCCCCCGATCATCCCGGGGGCGTTGGCGTCCGCGTCGAGCGCGAAGAGGACCGGCGGAAACTGGGTGACATCTTGAGTGCGGCAGGACCAGACAGCCACGCGCCCCACGCCGAGCACGAGGGGTACCGTGTGCTCATCGTCGAGGACAACCCGCACATCATCGAGATGTACAGCTACGTCCTGAAGAAGCTGGCCAGCGGCGAGCTTCACGGGAAGGTGCCGCTGGAGGTCCACTTCGCGCCGGACGGGCACCACGCGCTCCTCATGCTGCGCGAGGGCCGCTTCAACCTGGTGATGACCGACCTCTACATGCCGGTGATGGACGGCTTCGCCCTCGTGGAGCGCATCCGCGAGGAGGAGGCCCTGAGGACCATCCCCATCATCGCCATCTCCGCCGGCGGCAAGGAGGCGCAGGACCGCGCCCTGCAGCTCGGCGTGGACATCTACCTGCGCAAGCCCGTGCGCTTCGTGGAAGTGCTGGAGACGGTGAAGCAGCTGTTGCGCATCAAGTAGACCCGGCGCTTCACCCAAAGTCGCACGTTGAGCCGTGGCGCCGGGATGGCGTAGACTCTCCCACCCATGCCGAAGCCCGCCATCAACCGCGACACCGTCAGTGGCGAGGCGCTGTTCATCCTCCGCAACCTGAGGGAGAACGGCCGTCTTGGACGCTCGAACAAGCTGGCCGATGTGAAGGCCGCGCTCGAGCCGTCCGTGTCGCTCGAGTTCGACAACTACTTCTTCTTCCTTCGCAAGTTCCACTACATCGCCATGGACCGCGAGGCCCAGCTCAAGCTCACCGAGCAGGGCGAGCGCGTGGCGGGAGGGGACCTGCAGGAGCGGTTCAGCTCCGAGGTCGGCGAGTTCTTCGCGGACCAGCTCGGCTCCGCCGACGAGGAGCCCCCCGCGGCGCCTCCCGCCGACGAGCCGCTGGTGGTGCCGCCGCCTCCGCCGGAGCTGCTGCTGGACGAGGCGGAGGTCGTGGTGCCCCCCGCGCCCCCGGCC
>NZ_JABBJJ010000383.1 GCF_012933655.1 Pyxidicoccus fallax
GGGGATGGTGGGGCGAGGGTGGATTTTCGCGGTGTGCGCGACGGGAGGTCTCCTCGTGGGGTGCGGGGAGAAGGCGCATGCGTCACCGCGAGCTCCGGACCTGGAGGTAGCGGGGTCGGTCGCGGGCGAGGGCGAGGGTGTCATCACGTGGTCGCGGTCGCTGGTGCTGGGGGACAGCGAGGCGCCGCACATGGTGGTGGCCCCCGACGGGGACGTTCTCGTCGCGGCGACGTACCGGGAGCCTTTGGACCTCGGGGGAGGCCCCCTGCCCTTCAACCATTTATCGAAGACGCCGCACCTGATGGTGGCGCGCTTCTCCTCGGGCGGAGCCCTGCGCTGGGCGCACGGGCTGGTGCCGCACGAGGGGGCCACGCGCACGCGGGTGGGCGGGCTCGCCGTGGATGCCCGGGGCCAGGCGTGGCTCGGCGGCCTGTCGGCGGGCTTCACCCTGGGCGAGGCCCGGCTGCCGGAAGGCCCCTTCGTGGCGAGGCTGTCGCCCGGGGGCGCCGTGGAGCACGTGAAGGCCTTCCCGGGTGACGGCGCGCTCAACGTGCAGGCGCTGGCGGCGGACGGCACCGGCGGCGTGGTGCTGGTGGGAGACTTCACCGGGCGGCGGGACTTCGGGGACGCGGTGCGCGAGCCGCCTCCGGGGGAGCGCGCCGCCTTCACCGTGCGCTTGTCGGCGGACGGCAGGACGCACTGGAGCCGCAGCTGGAGCGCGGGCCCGGAGGGGCTGGTGACGGCCCGCGCCGTGGCGGTGGACCTCTTCGGCGGCATCCACGTGGCGGGCGCCTACGCGGGCTTCGTGTCCTTTGGCGGGCCCTCCTTCGTCACCGTGCGTCAGCGCACGCCCTTCGTCCTCAAGCTGACACCCGAGGGCGCTCACGCCTGGAGTCATGACCTGCGCGGCGCCGAGGGCACCGCCCATGCCGTCGCGGTGGGACGGGACAACGTCTTCGTGGGCGGCGACTTCACCGGCCGCTTCTACTTCCAGAGCAGGGCCCACGCCTCGGGCGGCTACCAGGGCTTCGTGGCCACGTGGGACTCGGAGGGCCGGCAGCGCTGGGCTCGCTCCTTCGACGCCACCGCGGCCACGCTGGCCACGGATGACGCGGGCCAGCTCACCCTGGCGGGCACCCATGACGGAGGGCTCGACCTGGGCCGCGGCGGCCGCGCGCCCGCGGGCGTGTACGTGGCCCGCCTCCTCCCGGACGACGGCGCCCCGGTCTGGGTGCGGAGCTTCACCCATCCCGTCGCGGCGCTGCCCCGCCGGCTGGCCGTGGACAACACCGGCCACCCCGTGATGACGGGCGCCCTGGCGCGCGCGCATCCCGCGGAAACCCCGTACCCGCGCGCCCAGGATGGTTTCCTCATCCGACTGAGACCCTGAGTCCGTCAAAGCTGGGCTCGGCTCTTGGGTGGGATTGACCCTGCTTTCCCCGGAAGGCAGGGTCAATGGCATATTCCTAACACTTCCCGAATTCGACTTCGGAGTCGCGTCCGTGTTATTCGCGGCTTTGCCTTCGTTGCGAGCGACTGGCGCGATGAAGGGCGAGGCTGTGCTGAAGCGCAGGCGCGCGGTGTTTTACGCTCGCAGGCGGCCAACCCCTCGACACCACTCCTTGTTTCCCCGATGGCGCACGGAGTCACTCTCCGTGTGTTTGGAAAACGAGTCTCTGTGAGGAGTTGCACCCCCATGACACGCACTGATTCGCGGTTGGATGTTCTCGAGAAGAGCACCACCGGCGGAGCCGCCAGGGTCCTCGGACTGCTGACGGCCTTCGTCGCCAGCGCCGCGCACGCCAGCGAAGCGGACCTCCGGTTGCCGGACTTCCGCTCCGCCACGTTCATCGGCGGCATCAATGGCCATGACCTGCTGCTGTCGGGCATCGCGGTCTGCGTCATCGGCCTGGTGTTCGGCTTCCTGCAGTACGCCAGCCTCAAGAAGCTGCCCGTGCACCGGGCGATGCTCGAGATTTCCGAGCTCATCTACGAGACCTGCAAGACGTACCTGATGACGCAGATGAAGTTCATCGGGATTCTGTGGGCGCTCATCGCGGTGGTGATGGTGGGCTACTTCGGCTTCCTGCGTCACATGGATGCCGGTCGCGTCCTCATCATCCTGTTCGCCAGTCTCGTGGGCATCGCGGGCTCGTGCGGCGTCGCGTGGTTCGGCATCCGCGTCAACACCTTCGCCAACAGCCGCACCGCCTTCGCGTCCCTGCGCGGCAAGCCCTACCCCACGTACGCCATTCCGCTGCAGGCCGGTATGTCCATCGGCATGGTGCTCATCAGCACCGAGCTGCTCTTGATGCTGGCCATCCTCCTGTTCATCCCGGCGGACTTCGCGGGCCCCTGCTTCATCGGCTTCGCCATCGGTGAGTCGCTGGGCGCGTCCGCGCTGCGCATCGCGGGCGGCATCTTCACCAAGATCGCCGACATCGGCTCGGACCTGATGAAGATTGTCTTCCGCATCAAGGAGGACGACGCGCGCAACCCGGGCGTCATCGCGGACTGCACCGGCGACAACGCGGGTGACAGCGTGGGCCCCTCGGCGGACGGCTTCGAGACCTACGGCGTGACGGGCGTGGCGCTCATCACCTTCATCCTGCTGGCGGTGGAGGCGCCCTTCCGCGTCCCGCTGCTCGTCTGGATTTTCATGATGCGCATCGTGATGGTGCTCGCCTCGCTGGCCGCCTACGGCCTGAACAACGTGGTCCAGTCCGCCAAGTACAAGAACGCGAGCCACATGAACTTCGAGCACCCGCTCACCGCGCTGGTGTGGCTGACGTCGCTCATCTCCGTGGCCCTGACGTTCGCGGTCAGCTACGTGCTCATCCCCAACCTGGGCGGTGACAGCACGCTGTGGTGGAAGCTGTCGGCCATCATCACCTGCGGCACGCTGGCCGGCGCCATCATCCCGGAGGCCATCAAGGTCTTCACCTCCACGGAGAGCCGCCACGTGCGCGAGGTCGTCACCTCCAGCCGCGAGGGTGGCGCGTCGCTCAACGTCATCTCCGGCCTCGTGGCGGGCAACTTCTCCGCGTACTGGATGGGCCTCATCATCGCCATCCTCATGGGCCTGGCCTTCTGGTTCTCCGGCGGCGGAATCTCCGGCGCGGGCGTGGGCCAGCTGATGATTGCCGCCCCGGTGTTCGCCTTCGGCCTCGTGGCCTTCGGCTTCCTGGGCATGGGCCCCGTCACCATCGCCGTGGACTCGTACGGCCCGGTGACGGACAACGCGCAGAGCGTGTACGAGCTGTCCCTCATCGAGAACGTCCCCAACGTGAAGGAAGAGGTCCAGAAGGACTTCGGCTTCACGCCGGACTTCGAGAAGGGCAAGGAGTACCTGGAGGAGAACGACGGCGCGGGCAACACCTTCAAGGCCACGGCGAAGCCGGTGCTCATCGGCACCGCGGTGGTGGGCGCCACGACGATGATCTTCTCCATCATCGTGATGCTGGTGGGCATCACCACCGGCGCCAACGACGAGCAGGTGCTCAACCCGGAGAAGGCGCAGTTCCTGTCCCTGCTGCACGCCCCCTTCCTGCTGGGCCTCATCACCGGCGGCGCCATCATCTACTGGTTCTCCGGCGCGTCCATGCAGGCGGTGTCCACCGGCGCCTACCGCGCGGTGGAGTTCATCAAGGCCAACATCAAGCTGGAGGGCGTGGAGAAGGCCAGTGTGAGTGACTCGAAGAAGGTGGTGCAGATCTGCACCCAGTACGCGCAGAAGGGGATGATCAACATCTTCCTCGCGGTGTTCTTCAGCACGCTCGCCTTCGCCTGCTTCGAGCCGTACTTCTTCGTGGGCTACCTCATCTCCATCGCGGTGTTCGGCCTGTATCAGGCCGTGTTCATGGCGAACGCCGGTGGCGCGTGGGACAACGCGAAGAAGCTGGTGGAGACGGAGCTGAAGGCCAAGGGCACGGACCTGCACGCGGCCACCGTCGTGGGCGACACCGTGGGCGACCCGTTCAAGGACACCTCGTCGGTGGCGCTCAACCCGGTCATCAAGTTCACCACCCTCTTCGGCCTGCTCGCCGTGGAGCTGGCGGTGGAGCTCGAGGCCGCCGGCCAGGGCTCGCTGACGCGCATCCTCTCGGCGGTGTTCTTCGCCCTGTCGATGGTGTTCGTGTACCAGAGCTTCTACGGCATGCGCATCGAGAGCCAGGGCGCGCCCGACGTGAAGCCCACCTCGTCGTCGGCGGTGAAGACGGCCTGAGCCGCCTCCACGCGTTCCCGACGTGAGACAGCGGCGGGGTGCCCACGAGGCGCCCCGCCGTTTGTCTTTTCAGCTGGTGACGCGGAAGGCCGGCGGGTCGATGCGCGTGGAGCGGCACTCCGGGCAGGAGCCCGGCCGCGAGAAGCGCTTCCTGTCCTTGAAGGTGAAGCCGCAGGAGATGCAGCTGGCCGGCAGCACCTCCAGCTTCAGGCCCTGGGCCTTGAGCGAGCGCTCCAGGTGGGCCAGGTGGTCGGCCACGTCCTTCTCGGAGATGCCCACCAGGGTGGACAGCTCCCTGGCGGTGAGGCCCGGCTCCGGCGCCGCGGTCAGCGCCTCCTCCAGCGCGCCGCGCACCGTGCTGCCACGCGCTGGAGGAACGGGAGCCTTCACGCGCCAATCGCCTCCGGGTCCGTCGCGAGCTCGCCGCCCAGGTGCATGCCCGTCTGGCAGCGGTAGTCCGTCACCAGCGAGGCCAGAATCGTCGTCAGGCCCACCACGACGTGCACCGCCGCGGCGATGGGGCTGCGCTTCGCGTAGCCCAGCACGAAGGGGGCGAGGATGGCCGCCGCCCCGTACGCGTAGTCCGCGATTTCGTGCGCCTCGATGGGGATGAGCTTCGTGAGGCTCAAGCGGTAGTCCGTCATCAGGGACACGCCGATGACGGAGGAGCCCAGCGCCAGCCCCGCCGCCTTCGCCACCGGGTCATCCGACAGCGCGCCCGCCAGCGCCGACAGGGTGCCGCCCTTGTAGTCGAGCACCGAGTGCACATCCTGCGGAATCCACCGGCGCACCGGCAGCTTCCCGAACAGCGGCCGCGACATGATTCCAGCAGCAGCGCTTTTATCCAGTGTGCGCCGCATCACCCGGCGCATGCCGTGCTCCGGGGCAGCGGGGGGCGGGGCGAGAGAGGTGTAGAGGTTCGGGGTCTGCGGCTCGGCCATGGCGGCGCTCCTTCCGGTCATCCGGTCGTGACGTTGCCGCCAAGGTAGCCACGCGGCCCATGACGCAGGGCGCCCGTGTCCTCGCCTGCCCGGGGCCCGGAGGCGGGAAACTTGTTTCATGAGGCCGCTGGCTCGGAGAGCAGGCGGGGGGGCTTCCACTCGGAGGCCCGCCCCGTGCAGACTATGGCCCGCAGTCAGGCCCTTCGGTTTCTGAGAGGGCGAAACACCGCGGCACGAGCCGCTCTGAAACGAGAGAACGCGATTCATGGCAACCGGTACCGTCAAGTGGTTCAACGATGCGAAGGGCTTTGGCTTCATCGTGCAGGACGGCGGCGGTGAGGACGTGTTCGTCCACCACACCGCAATCAACATGGATGGCTTCCGCACTCTGGCCGAGGGCCAGAAGGTGGAGTTCGAGGTCGGCCGCGGCCCCAAGGGCCTGCAGGCGCAGAACGTGCGTCCGGCCTGAGACGAGCCTCCTGTAGAACGTCCCGGAAGCCCGGTCTTGCGATGGCGAGGTCGGGCTTTCTCTTTTGCGGGCAGGGCCGCCGCTTTGCGAGGCTTGGAGCCCCATGCGCCTGCCCCGCCTGCCCCGAGTCATCGGCTTCGACGATGGACCCTTCGCCCGCCGTCCCGGCGCCGCCGTGCCGCTGGCGGGCGTGGTGTGCGGGGGCACGCGCTTCGAGGGACTCGTCTGGGGGCGCGTGCGCCGCGACGGGTGGAACGCCACGCGCGAGGTGTGCCGGCTCTTGGAGGGCGGCAAGTTCCTGCCCCAGCTGCACCTGGTGCTGCTGGACGGCATCGCCTTCGGTGGCTTCAACGTGGTGGACCTGCCGGAGCTGGCCGCGCGGCTGAAGAAGCCCTGCGTGGCGGTGATGCGGCGCCATCCGGATTTGGACGCGGTGGAGCGCGCGCTCCGGCGGCTGCCTCGCGCGGACGAGCGCTGGGCGAAGCTGAAGCGCGCGGGGCCCATCCATCAGCTCGGCGGCTTCACGTTTCAAGTCCAGGGCGCGGAGCCGGCCGAGGTGGCCGAGGCGCTGGCGCGGGTGACGGACCGGGGCAACGTGCCCGAGGCGCTCCGGCTGGCGCACCTCATCGGCTCGGCCGTCGTCACCGGCGAGAGCAGCCAGCGCGCGTAGACGGGACCGTCCACGTAGGGGCGGCTCACACCCCCGCATCAGGTATCACGCGAGGATTGCGCTGGCGCGGAACGCGGCTGCGCGGCGGCCGGAATGTTCCGTCCATTCGAGACTGCTCGGGCGCAATGCATTCCCACAATTCCAACCCGGCCAGAGCGCCTGGGGGTGGCGTGCAATTGCGTGTTTGTTTTTGTTAATCTTTGCCCCGCGGGGAGGGCGCACACATGTACGAAGTCAGCAATGACATGAATCGAAGGACCGTCACCGTCCGGCTGAGCGGGTTCATCCGGCCGAACGAGATGAAGGACTTCGCCACCGCCTATCGGAACGCGACGGATGCGTACGGAGGTGGCCGGCACCTGGTGCTCGCGGACATGCGGGGACTGAGGACGCTGGAGCCGGAGTCGGCGGCCATCTTCGGCGAGGTGGTGCTGTACGGGCGGCAGCACGGCTGCCAGATGTGCGCGCACGTGTCGGACTCGACCATCTCCCGGCTGCAGACGGCGCGGGTGGCGTCCGAGCAGTCTCCGGATGACGACATCACCGTGGACTGCGTCTCCGTGGACGAGGCGCACGTGCAGCTCGCCAAGACGCGGGCGCGCCTGTTCCTCGGGACGGAGCACACCGCGCCGCTCGCGCAGGCCGTGGGGCGCTGAGGGCGTCCGTGCTCCCTGCCCGGAGCGCGCAGCCTCCGGGTGGTGCGAATGACGTCCTCACGCACGGACTCATTCATGATGCGGTAGGCAATCGCACGAGGGTGGCTGAACGGAGGTCCGTTCGCCTTCGCGGTCACCCCAGTGCCCCTGCCCTCGCCCTTGTGTGCCTCCTTTGTGTGCCTCTATCGAGGAGCTGGACCCCCGCCGTCAGCGGTCGAGCGGTGTGACCGCCGCGCGGCTGACGAGGTCGGCGGGCTTCGCGGAATGGACGTTCCGCTCCAGGTAGGAGCAGCGCGGGGCCGGCGGGCCCGCGTGGAATGGACGTTCCGCTCCGGGCGGAGCGCCCCGGGGGCGGTACGCTTCGCGGAATGGACGTTCCGCTCCAGGCAGGAACGACTCAGGGCCAACAGGCTTCCGCGGAATGGACGTTCCGCTCCGGATGGTGCCACCCGAGGCCAGCGGGCTTCGCGGAATGGACGTTCCGTTCCGGGCGGGAGCGGCCCGAAGCCGGCGGGCTTCTCTGGACGTTTGCGTTGCGAGCCGACGGACTCGTCCCCGTCTTGGATCAACTCCGCCGGCGCTTCGCGTCCTCCAGGTAGGCGCGCACCAGCCCGGAGACGGGCAGCCGCAGGGCCGTGTCCAGGTCGATGAACCCGGCCCACGTCACCTCGCGGCGGTCGATGGTGAGCGGCGGCTCGGCATCCACGTCCATCTCCACGAAGTGGACGTGGTCATCCTTGTTCTCCTCGGAGCCCACCGTCTGGAAGACGGTGCGCAGGGAGCCCGGCGCCATCGTCACGCCGACCTCCTCGCGCAGCTCGCGCGCGCCGCACTCCTCGGGGGACTCGTCCCCGTGGTAGCCGCCGCCGGGCATGCTGAAGCGGCTCTTGTAGGAGTTCTGCACGAGCAGCACGCGCCCCGCGTGCCACACGCCCACGAAGACGCCGCGCGTCCGGGGCCGGCGTACGAACCAGTACACGCGCGCCAGCGTATAGGCGCCGCGGTACGCCACGCGGGCCAGCGGGTCCAGCAGGCGGTTCAGCCCCTCGGCACGGGGAAGCTCGGTTTCATGGACGGGGGGGACGTCGGGGCGGGACATGGGCCGCATCATGATGGACGCGAGGCCCCGCTGTCCCGTGGGGCCCTCTTCAGCGCCGCAGCTCCGCGGGCACCCTATCCAGCCAGCCCACCTCCAGCACGGCCCACAGCCCCAGCAGTATCGCCTCCGCGGCGTCGTGCCGCAGGGACGTGGGCTTCGCCGCGCCGGACCAGACGATGATGCGCCGGGCGAGCACGTCCGCCGCGTCCTTGGCCAGCGTGCCGCTGCGCTGCTCGCGCGCGTACAGGAGCTTCTCCCGCCAGTCCTCCGCCGCCACCCGCAGCACCGGCAGCGCGCGCCGCGACGCCTCGCGCTCCCACACGTCCGCCACCGGCCCTCCGCCCTCCAGCACCAGCCACGCCAGCGGCCCCACCCCGTGCAGCACCGAGGGCACCGCCCGCTTCAGCCGCGTCTGCGTCCCGAAGTTCTGCGAGCGGTACTCGCGCAGCCGGCCATCCCGCCCGTACAGCGCCAGCCCGGAGCGCAGCCCCAGGTCCACCGCGAGCAGCCGCGGCTCCGCTTCAGCCCCCGCGCCGCTCATTCCAGATGAGCCGGTAGGTGACGCACTCGTCGTCGAACTCCCGCACCTCCACCACCGGCTGCCGCGCGCCCGTGGCTCGCAGGCCGGCCAGCAGCGCGCCCCGGGTGAAGTAGCGGATGGGCCCCGCCTCGTTCATCCACAGGTCCACCTCCGTGGGTGACACGTCCTCCAGCCGCGTCTCCGTGTAGTTGTTGCCCGAGCGGAACATCTGCCGCGCCCGGCTCACTCCGCGCCGAGGGCCCAACAGCTGAATCACCCCGAAGGCCGCGCGCCCCAGCACCGTCTCCCGGTAGCCGTCCACCATCCGCTCGCCGAGCAGCCCGTAGCCCACCTCGTCCGGCACGTCCGGGTGCACCTCGCGCGCGGCCACCTGCACCGCCGAGCACCACGTCTCGAAGCTGTAGGCCGGCTGGAGCTTGCGGTCCAGGTCCACGCCCACCTTTCTCAAGCGCGCCCGGAGCACCGGAGTCACACGCCCCATCAGACCTCTCACGAAGAGGCCCTCCAGCGTGTGCTCGAAGACGAGCTTCTCGGGCATGCTCCGAGTCTATCCCGTTCCGCCCGCCGTTGCGGAATGAGGAAAGGAATCCCATGGGACTGCAAAGACAACTGGCTCGGGTGGCGATGGGCGCGACGCCGCTGCCGGGCAAGACGAACTTCCTGGAAGAACTGGGAATCCCCACGCCAGTGCCGACGGTGCCGGGCTCGATTGGGGCGGTGGCGCACGAGCCGTTCCTCGCCTTCGACCTGAAGCGGATGTTCGACCTGCTGGTGGCCTTCACCATCGGCGACTTCCCGAGCGGCGCGGGGTGCTCGGACTACTTCAATCCGCGCAGCCCCTGGTACAACGTCTTCTACGGCGCCTACGGCGTGCGCTCGTACAAGCGCGACGGCAACCCCTGGGGCTTCAAGCGCGACGGCCGGCCGGACGTGGACGAGATGCTGGAAGTGCCTCGGCTGGACTACAACTTCCTCACGGCCGGCGAGCTGGGGTGTCCCCCCGCGAAGATGAGCTTCGAGGTGCGGGAGGTGACGTCGGGCCGCGAGGGCGCGTGGCAGTTCGCGGACGTGGCCTGCATCATCCCCAGTGGGCTGCACCGCGTGGAGGAAGCGCTGCTGCCGGACCTCACGTACTACGCGGTGTTCGGCGTGCCCGAGGAGGACTACCTCGCCGGCGGCCGGGAGAGCTACGAGCCGGTGGCCATGCGCGGGCGCATGTACTGGCGCCCCGTGGCCGAGCGCCTGACGCTCGTCTGGGGCGGCCTGTGCCCGGATACCGCCGAGGGACAGGCGCTCCTGCGCATCATCCTGGGGGCGCTGACGCCGCTGTATTCGCAGCGGTAGGTCGTTCCGCTCTTCCCGATATCCGGTGGCGCATCCTGCGTTGCAGGCGCAACCGTTGAACGGGAAGAGAGGAACCTCGATGCGCGGTGCGCTGGCAGGGCTGATGGTGCTCACGGCGGGCTGTGGCGGAGCGGTACGGACATGAGCCATGGCAGCGCGCGGGATGCGCGGATGGCGCGCGTCGTGATGAACGCGCGCTCGGCGCGGCCCAATGACTTGCATCTGGTGCTCGCGGGCAACGCGCACACGCGGCTGGTCGCGGAGGCGGCGTGGAGCGAGGACTCCGTGCCCATGTCGAAGCACCTGCTGGAGACGGTGCCGGACCTGAAGGTCTTCGAGGTGGGCTACGCACAGGGGCGGTGGTGGGGCTGCGACATCGAGGCGGAGGAGGTGGTGGTGTGCAACGTCATGGGCATCACCCCAGGCCCCCGGGTGGAGCTGGCCGCGACGGACCCGGCGCCCGTCATCCGGATGTTGCCGGAGCTGGACGACGGTGGGGGCTTTCACGGCTTTCTCAACGTGGGGGCATTGAGGATACCTTCAATCCCTATGTGGCCATGGCGGAAGTGCGGCTGTTCCCGGGCAACCCGGCACCGGCCATCTATAGGAACACAGCCATCGAGATGGCCTCCGCGATGGTGGCCGAGCACCGAGATGGAACACGCACCTACGTTCGCTACTTTCCCACGGGCGAGGTTCAGCAGTGGAGCACCACGCGTGGCACCTGGGTCACCCTCGGACGTTGCGCGCCCCGTGGGGCCGAAAGCCATGGCCGCACGCCCCGCTGCAGCGACGAACCCCTGCGATTGTTGCGCGAATAGACTCCAGTCACGGTCTGAGGCAAGCAAGGGCTGCTGCACTCGGCCCGCACCTCCCAGCAGGGTGCTGGACTCAGGAGAGAGAGAGATGCTCAAGGGGTGTGTGCTCGCGGTGCTCATCGCCGCACTTTCCGGATGTGCCGCGCGCGCCTCTACATGGAAGGGCAAGGTCGAGTGGCCGGACGAGCACTCCGCGCAGCTCGTCGGTCAACCCATGGAAGCAGGGGCTGCGATTGCGGCAGCAGCCGCGGTTCGCGAGCTGGTGAGGACGAACCCGTACCCCGACCTTTTCGCCGGCTGCTCCAGCCCAGAGCAGGGCTTGGACGTCGCCATCTTCAAGGGCCCAACACCGGGCCTGTACTTCGTGGTGCTGCACCAGCGCTTCAATCGGTGCGGTGGCCCCGCCGGTCGGGTGCTGGACTGGTGGCATGAATATGCCGTGACCCCGCAGGGAGAGGTGGTCGCCGAGGCTCCCCCTTATGGGGAAGAGTCAGCAGCCCCTACTTTCGCCC
>NZ_JABBJJ010000384.1 GCF_012933655.1 Pyxidicoccus fallax
GCGTCCCACCGCCCGGACCCTCACCGGCCCCGCCGTGCTCCCGGCCGCCCACGCTCCCGGTCCGGCCCTCCCGTACGGATGGCCAGCCCCAGGGAGGGAAAGACGGTGACGCTCCCCAGCTCCCTCTCGATTCCGAAGAGGGTGGGATTGCAGAAGATGTAACCCCCGGTCAGCTCCGCGAAGACATGGACGTACCGGTAGCCCAGGGCCACCCCCACGGTGCTGCCCACGAAGTGGCTGTTGACGGTGGCCGGGAGCGACGCGTCGAAGCCCGACACCGGCTTGCCCTGGCGGGAGTAGTCCACCAGCCGCTCATCCAGCCGGGTGCGGCTGAAGACGTACTTGGGCGCCCCGTACACCTTGAAGACGTCTCCAAAATCCGCGCTGACGTACAGGGGCACCTCCACGTCGTAGCGGCTGAAGTCCCCCAGCTCCACCACCTCCAGCACGTCCAGGACGGGGCTGGAGAAGAAGTGGCGCGCCGCCCCCAGGCCCAGGGCCACGTCATAGGAGCGCTGACCGACCTCCACCCACCCCGTCTCGTCGGCGTCCCCGCCGTGGAACAGCAGCACCTTGGCGTCCGCTCGCAGGGAGATGCCGCTGTAGCGCAGCCCCACGTCCACCCGGTCCACCACGCCCACCCGCACCATCAGCTCGGGGTTGACGCCCGGCGGGGCCACCATGAGGGCCACGCCCGCGGTGAGCAGCCGCTGCTGGGCCTCCTCGCCCAGGGCGTAGGGCCGGTCCTCCTCGATGGCGTCCCGGGCCTCCTCCCCCTGGTCGATGCCGGTGTCCACCACCCGGACGAGGTTTCCCAGGGGGAGGAACACCCCCAGCCCGCCGGACACCTGCACCTGCCCCGGCGCCAGCGGCCGGGCTGTCTGCTGGGTGGAAAGCGTCGTGGCGCAGCCGGGGCCCAGGGCGAGCCCCAGGGCGAGGAACAGGACGGGAAGAAGCCGCATGACGTCGGGGGTTATGCCCTTCCTGGCGCTCGCGCTTCAATCCGCGGGCCCACGCTGCTAAGGGGGGCCCCGTGAGAATCAAACAGAAGCCCGAAGACTTCTCCGTCAAGGAGTCCTACCGTTTCGACGAGGTCGCGTCGGGACGTCACCGCGTCTACCTCATGGACAAGCAGAAGCTGTCCACCTTCGATGCGGTGACGCGGTTGCGGGACGCCTTCGGGCTCAAGCCCGGCGCCATCAGCTACTGTGGCTTGAAGGACAAGCAGGGCCGCACCGAGCAGATCATCGCCGTGGACGGCGCGGACGTGGACATGCAGGAGCCCGACCTGCGCCTGAAGTACCTGGGCCGCACGGACAAGCCCCTGTCCGCCGCCAACATCACGTCCAACCGCTTCTCCGTCACCGTGCGCTCGCTGAGCCCCGAGTCGCTGGGGCCCCTCAACGTCGCCACCGCCGAGGTCAACCGCCTGGGCGTGGTGAACTACTTCGACAGCCAGCGCTTCGGCTCGCTGAAGCACGGCCAGGGCTTCATCGCCAAGGACCTCATCCGCGGGGACTTCGAGGCCGCGCTGCACAACTACATGGCCGCGCCCTCGGAGCTGGACCGCACCGAGGACGCCAAGGTGAAGGCCTTCTGGCGCGAGAACTGGGGCCGGTGGAACGCTCGCGTCCCCTTCGAGGGCACGCGCAAGTACCACCGCATCCTCAAGTCGCTGCGCGACGATCCGAAGGACTTCGTGAAGGCCTTCATGCAGATCGACTCGGACTACCGGGCGATGCTGCTCTTCACGTACCAGAGCTACCTCTGGAACGAGGGCGTGCGGCGCTACCTCCAGCTGCTGCTGCCGCGCGAGCACCTGTTCCCCATGCGCTACCAGGCCGGCACGCTGCTGTTCCACCGCGACGCCAGCCCGGAGGTGCTGCGCACCCTGCGCGACGCCACCTTCCCGCTCCTCGCCCCGGACACCACCTTCACGGACCCGAAGGTGGAAGAGGCCGTCACGTGGGTGCTGGGCCGCGAGAAGCTCAAGCTCGAGGACCTGCGCATCGAGGAGGAGCCGCGCCGGCTCTTCTTCAAGCACGAGGAGCGGCCGCTGCTCGTCTTCCCGCACAAGCTGGTCATCGGCCGCACCCAGCCGGATGAGCTCAACCGCGGCAACGTGAAGGTCAACGTCGCCTTCACCCTGCCCCCCGGCGCCTACGCCACGCTCGTCATCAAGCGCCTCTTCCACTTCGAGTACGCCGAGGACTCCGTGGAGACCATCCGCGCCCAGCAGCGCCCGCGCTTCGTCGAGGCCGAGCAGGCCGCGGAACGCGAGGAGCGCGAGGACCGGGGCTCCGGTGGCGCCCGCCGCCGTGCTCCGGCGGGCCGCGAGGAGCGGAGCGCGGAGGGCGCCCGCCGCCGCGCGCCCCCGGGTCGCGAGGAACGTGGGGGCCGCGAGGACCGCGGTGCTCGCGAGGACCGCGCTCCCGAGGTGCCCTCCCGCCACCGCTCGCTCGCCCGGCAGGCCGCTCCGGAGGCCCAGCGCCCGGAGGCCCCCGCGGAGCCCGTCGGCTTCCGCGAGCGGCAGCGCCAGCGCAAGGCGGCGAAGGAAATCGCGCGCACGGAAACCGCCGCCAGGCGGGCGGCCAAGGCCCCGAAATCACGAAAGAAATAGAGATGTCACGGCCGGACGCAATGGGCGGACGGGCGCGCCGTAGGACAAGGCGTGAACGCTCTTGCCCTCGACGACGCTCCCGGGTCGCTCGCCCACGCCATCGGGATGCTGATGGCTGAGGAAGCTCCCCCGCTCCCCTGGAAGGCGGACGTACAGGCCGCTCGCCGCGGCGACCCGTCCGCCTTCGAGTCCCTCGTGCGCAGCGTGCAGCGCCCGGTCTACGGCCTGGCCCTGCGGCTGCTCCAGCGCGAGGCGGAGGCCGCGGAGGTGGCGCAGGAGGCCCTGCTGCGCGCCTACCAGAACCTCCACCGCTACGACGACTCGAGGCCGTTCGACCTCTGGGTGCTGGCGATTACGCGCAACCTCTGCCTGGACGTGCTCCGCCGCCGCACCAAGGTGAAGACGGAGGAGCTGGAGCCCATGAAGGAGGTGCTCCCCAGCGGCGACGTGTCGCAGGAGGACCGCGCCATCGCCACCGAGGAGCGCCAGTCGCTCGAGGAGGCCATGGCCACCCTGTCCGCCGAGGACCGTGAAGTCCTCGCGCTCTACTACGTCCAGAAGCGCACGACGAAGGAGATTGCCCAGGTCATGGGCTGCGCGCCTGGCACCATCATGGCCCGTCTGTTCCGCGCGCGGGAGAAGCTGCGCAAGAAGATGACGCCGACCGAGGAGGCTCCCCGATGACCCCGCACCCGTGCCCGGACCTGGAGCTGCTCTTCACGGAGCTGGAGGCCGGCGAGGGCCCCTCCCTGGACCACGCCGCCGAGTGCGAGGCGTGCGCCGCCATCCTCGAAGAGCACCGGCTGATGGAGCAGGACCTGTACCGGCTGGCGGATCCGCTGCCGCCGCCCAGCTTGGTGGCCAACGTCATGGCGCGCGTGGCCGCCGAGCCCGTGCCCCAGCGGCGCGAGGTCTGGTCCGGCGTGGCCATCCTGCTCACCTCGCTGCTGGGAGGCCTGGGCTACCTGCTGATGAATGACCAGGCGCTCGGCCGCCTGGGCACCCAGGTCGCCGCGTTCATGGTGGAGGGGCCGCAGTTCATCGACGGCGTCCTCAGCGGTGCCCACGCGCTGTGGGCCACGGCGGGGCTGGCGGTGGCCAGCTTCCTCACCTTCCTCCTGCTGACCTCGCTGTACGGCCTCAAGCGGCTTGCTGGCGGCGTCCCCACTCCTTCCGAAGCCTGAGCGACCCATGAAGATCTCCCCTCGAATCCTCGTTCCCGCTCTGCTCCTCGGCGCGCCCCTGGCGCTCGGCGCGGAGACTCCCGACGCCTCGAAGCCCGCCGTCACCGCGCCCGCCGCGCGCACCGTGGACATCAGCTTCCGCGGCAGCCTACGCGACGCGCTGAAGACCATCGCCGACAAGGGCGGCCTCAACCTCGTCGTCACCGGCGACCTGGACACGCCCGCCGAGGTGCACCTGCGCGGCGTCACCGCCCACCAGGCCCTGAGCACCGTGGCGCGCGCCTACTCGCTGCGCATGGAGCAGGACGGCTCCATCTACACGCTGCGCCCCATGACGCAGAAGGAGAAGGACGCGGCGGCCTCGGGTGAGACGGCCGCCGCGACTCCCGCGCCCGAGGCTCCGGAAGCCGCCTCGTCCGGGATGCCTTCGATGCCGCCCATGCCTCCGATGCCGGCCATGCCTCCGATGCCGCCCATGCCGGGGCACCCGTCCGACGAGGCCGCGGAGGCCATGCGCGACGCGCGCGAGGAGACGCGGCGGGAGATGGACCGGGCGCGCGACGAGATGCGCAAGACGCGGGACGAGCTGCGGCGCAAGCAGCGCTCCGGCGGCCGCAACGTGGTGGCGCGCGGGCAGAACCTGGAGGTGAAGGAGGGCCAGAACGTCGAGAGCGCCGTGGTGTACGGCGGCAACCTCGTGGTGAACGGCCACGTGGAGGACGACGCGGTCGCCTTCGGCGGCAACCTGGAGGTCCACGGCCACGTGGAGGGGGACGCGCACGCCTTCGGCGGCAACGTCATCCTCGGGCCGGACGCGCACGTGGAGGGCGACGTGTCCTCCTTCGGCGGCGTCGTGGAGCGGGCGGACGGCGCGGAGGTGGAGGGCAGCATCGACACCTTCGGCGGCGCCGGCATCGGCCGCATGGTGGCCGGAGAGCTGAAGAAGGGCATGAAGGAGACCCGCGGCGCCAACGTGGAGCGCGAGGACCGCGATGACGACGGCGGCGGGCTGGCGGCGTTCATCCTCACCTTCGCGGTGATGTTCGGCCTGGGCTTCCTGGGGCAGCTGTTCTTCCCGGCGCGCATGAAGCAGTTGGGTGACGAAATCCGCCGCAAGCCGCTGCAGTCCGGGCTCACCGGGTTCATCGGCCTGCTGGCGATGATTCCCCTGACGGTGGTGCTGTGCATCACCATCATCGGCATCCCCGCGGCGCTGGTGCTGTGGATGGCGGCGCCCCTGGCGGCGGCGCTGGGCTACGCGGCGGTGGCGAGCGAGGTGGGCACGCGCCTGCCGCTGCTGCGCGGCCGCAAGACGCAGGCGGTGGTGCTGGCCCTGGGGCTCTTGGTGCTGATGGTCATCGGGGCCATCCCCGTGCTGGGCACCCTCTTCTCCATCTTCGTCTGCTTCATGGCGCTGGGCGCGGTCATCCGCACCCGCTTCGGGATGAGCCGGCCGCGCGGAATGCCGGAACCCATCATCCCCACCGCCGACCAGCCGGTGTAGCGAGCGCGTCCCGGGCCGTCCACACGGCCCGTCATGGCGAGCAGGCGTCACAGTCCCGGGGATCGTCACGCGGCCGACACGGCCCGGGGCGGTCCCCGGAGTGTTTTGCGGGGCTGCATCCGGGGCTCTCCGGGTGCGCCTTAGAGAAGGTCGCACGCGCCATCACCCACACTGTCGCCTTCCTGGAATCGCCATGGCGCGTCATGGCCCCTCGGGCTTTGACCGGCCCCTCCGGGTGCGCCATTTTGCGCACACCCATGCGACGCCTCCCAGACGCTTCCCCGCGCGGCAGGGCCATCACCGTGGACCTCGAGGGCGAGAGCATCCCCGCCATCGAAGGCGAGCCGGTGGCGTGCTCCCTGATTGCCGCCGACGAGCAGATGCTCGCCCGTTCCGTGAAGTACCACCGCCCCCGCAGCCCCTACTGCTTCGCGGCGGCATGTTCCCACTGCCTGATGCGGGTGGACGGCCAGCCCAACGTCTACACGTGCCGCACGCCCGCGCGCGAAGGCATGCGGTTGGAGCGGCAGAACGCGTACCCCTCCGCGAAGGTGGACGTCTTCGAGACCATCGACTGGTTCTTCCCCAAGGGGCTGGACCACCACGAGATGTTCGCCGGCGTGCCGGTGGCCGAGCAGGTGATGGCGAAGGTGGCGCGGCAGCTCGCCGGCCTGGGCCTCCTGCCGAAAGAGGCGGCCCCGACTCCGCCCCCGGCCCGCACGCTGCGCACGCGCGTGGCGGTGGTGGGCGGCGGCGCGGCGGGCCTGGCGGCGGCGCGCGTGCTGACAGAGCGCGGCGTGCCCTTCCTCCTCTTCGAGCGCGACGGCCACCTGGGTGGACGCCTGGCGCACGGCGCCCCCGAGGCGGGCGCGCCCGAGGTGCCGGAGGCCACCGCGTTCCCCAAGGGCAGCGTCTACACCCGCGCCCCGGTGCTGGGCCTGTATGACGACGAGGGCGGACGCTACCTCGCGGTGGGCGTCTGGGAGCCGGAGGGCCCGCGCCTCCTGAAGGTGTACGCGGAGCGCTTCCTGCTGGCGCCCGGCGGCCACCCGCCGATGCTGCCCTTCGAGAACAACGACCTGCCCGGCGTGTACTCGGGCCGCGCGGCCAGCCTGCTGTTGCGCCGCTACGACGTGGCGCCGGAAGTGGCCGCGCTGGTGGGCTGGGGCCCGGAATTGCACGCGCTCGCGAACCTCATGCAGGAGCGCGGCGTGAAGGTGGCGGTGGTGGTGGACCTGAAGGGCGCGCCTCCGTCCGGGGCGCACCCGGCGGCCGTCCAGGGCTCGGAGCCCAAGGCGCACGGCCTGCGCGGCGTGGGCGCCTTCAGCTACACGGCGCAGGGCGGCGGGCGGAAGAAGGTGAGCTGCGACGCCGTGCTGGTGTCGGTGCCGGTCAGCCCCAGCTTCGAGCTGGCGCGGCAGGGCGGCGCGAAGGTGACGTTCGACGCGGGGCGGGGCCTCTTCGTGGTGGAGGCGGACGCGGACGGTCGCACGCAGGCAACGGATGTGTACGCCGCCGGGGACCTCACCGGCGGTGGCACCGCGAAGGAAGCGGGGGCCGCCGGCCGCCGCGTGGCCGAGGCGCTGGTGGGAGGGCTGTCATGAGCAAGGCGATGATCTGCTCGTGCGAGGACGTCACCGTCGACGACGTCCGGCACGCGGTGTCCCGGGGCTTCTGCGACGTGGAGTCGGTGAAGCGCTACACCGGCTTCGGTACCGGCATCTGCCAGGGCAAGAGCTGCATGTCCGCGGTGGCGGCGCTCCTGGAGCAGGAGAAGGCGCTCAAGGCCCCGGGGTGCCCTTCACCCCGCGCCCGCCCCTCTACCCCACCGAGCTGCGCCTGCTGGCCACCGCCCCGGTGGACGAGTCCCAGCCGCCCGTGGGGGGCGTGCCCCAGGAGGTGGACGCCTTCCCCGCCGCGCTGCGCCCCGAGGCGCCGCTGCCCGCCAAGGCCAAGGTCGTCATCATCGGCGGCGGCATCATGGGCCTGGCGCTGGCGTACAACCTGGCCCGCGAGGGCGAGACGGACGTGGTGGTGCTGGAGCGCGGCTACCTCTGCGCGGGCGCGTCCGGCCGCAACGGCGGCGGCGTGCGCATGCAGTGGGGCACCCCGGCGCTCGTCGAGCTGGCCAAGCGCTCCATCGACCTGATGAAGGGCTTCGCGGGTGAGCTGGGCATCAACGTCTGGCTGCGCCAGGGCGGCTACCTCTTCCTGGCGAAGACGAAGGCGGTGGCGCAGCGGCTGGACCGCAACGTGGCGCTGCACAACAAGTTCGGTGTGCCCACCCGCATCGTCAGCCCGGACGAGGCGCGCGACATCGTCCCCGGCCTCACGATGAAGGACTGCCTGGCGGCGTCCTACAACCCGGAGGACGGCGTCATCTTCCCCTGGCCCTTCCTGTGGGGCTACGCGCAGGGCTGCAAGAAGAAGGGCGTCCGCGTGGAGACGTACACGGACGTCACCGGCTTCGAGACGAGCAACGGCCAGGTGCGCAAGGTGAAGACGACGCGCGGCGACATCGCCTGCGACACCGTGGTGCTGGCCGCCGGCGCGTGGAGCCCCGAGGTGGCGAAGCTGGTGGGCGTGCAGCTGCCCAACGAGCCGCACCGGCACGAAATCCTCAGCACCGAGCCGCTCAAGCCCTTCCTGCAGCCGCTGGTGTCGGTGCTGGACACGGGCCTGTACTTCAGCCAGTCCATGCGCGGCGAAATCGTGGGCGGCATGGGTGACCCGAAGGAGCCCG
Organism: Pyxidicoccus fallax; assembly: GCF_012933655.1. Classification (GTDB taxonomy): domain Bacteria; phylum Myxococcota; class Myxococcia; order Myxococcales; family Myxococcaceae; genus Myxococcus; species Myxococcus fallax. The sequence continues at coordinate 8,052 of NZ_JABBJJ010000384.1, forward strand.
CGGGCCTCAACATGGGCAGCACGCTGCGCTTCGTGTCGCGCTTCGCCCGGGCGCTCATGGAGCAGCTGCCGCAGGTGGGCCACGTGAAGGTGCTGCGCCAGTGGGCCGGCTGCTACGACGTGACGCCGGACAACAACCCGATTCTGGGCCGCACGCCGGGGCTGGACAACCTCCTGCAGATGTCCGGCTTCGTGGGCCACGGCTTCATGATGGCCCCCGCCGTCGCCGAACGGATGGCGAAGTGGATGGCCTCGGGCCAGTCCGACGAGCTCTTCACCCGCTTCAACCTGCGCCGCTTCGCCGAGGGCACCCTGGAGCGCGAGGACATGATCATCGGCTGAGGCTTCCGCTTCGCCTCGCCGCGCCCCATCCTCCGGGCCGCGCCCCCGGGCCTCCCACGGCCCCCGGGGCGCGGCCCTTGTACTTTTACGCCCCCTGTCCTGTCCGGAGACAGGCCGGCGCCCCGGCTGACCACGAAAACACCACTCCCAGGAAACCGCGTAAACCGTGATTGCGACTGTGGATTGAGGGGTCGGCGTGAAGGGACTTTACAAACGCAACTGAGTTGCAGGTACATGCACGCTCCAGTCGCGGCGCGGCATGGCGGGGGGCTCCCGAGTGGAGCGGCCTCCGGAGGCGCGCTGGCACGGGGCGTGCCTGGGGCCAGGGCGCGCAATCCAGCGCCTTGGAGGTGGTCACATGTTCGCGAAGAGCCTTCGTGCTGTGTTCCTGGTGGGTGCCCTGTCCGCGTGCGGTACCGAGATGGCTCCGGACGTGCCGGACGTGGAGGCCAACGAGCCGCTGGCGTCCCAGGAGTCCAACGTCATCGTGGGCACGGTGAACTGGGTGAGCGCCACGACGCTGTCGGGCACGCAGCGCACGCGCTCGCAGGCGGTGGGCTACCTGTCCATCCCCGCGGTGGGCTCGCGCTGCACGGCGTGGCTGGTGTCGCGCGACGTCATCATCACCAACAACCACTGCATCGGTAGCGCCTCCGAGGCGAGCGGCGCGCGCGCGTCCTTCAACTACGAGGACGGCGTCGCCTCGGCCAGCCGCGTCTGGTACAACTGCGGCACCCTCATCAAGACGTGGTCGGGCGACGACATGACGGCGCTGCGCTGCACGGCCACCAACGGCCAGCTGCCCGGTGACGTGTACGGCTGGCTGACGGTGTCCAGCACCAACGCCGCCACCAACGCCAGCATCTACGTCGTCCACCAGAACTGCGACTACTACACGACGAGCGGCTGCACGCCGACGAAGAAGTCCTCGCCGGGCGTGGTGAAGAACGCCAACTACAGCACCACGGACCTGTCCTACGACGCGGACACGCTGGGCGGCTCCTCGGGCTCGCCCGTCATCTCCTCCTCCACGCACCAGGTGGTGGGCCTGCACCACATCGGCCTGGGCGGCAACTCGTCCGGCCGCGGCACCGCCAACACCGGCGTGAAGGCCACCCGCGTCAAGGCGCGCCTGGCGGAGATTGGCCTGTAGTCCTTCGCGTCTCACGCTGGTGAGGGCTCACCCGTCAGCAGCACCGGCGGCTCGGCCCTCACCGGAGGGGCCTGTGGCGACAGCAGCGACTCGCGCCGCAGGCCCCGCAGCGCCAGCCGTCCCAGGGCCCGCTTGAACCCGCGCGGCAGCAGCGGCAACAGCCGCATCATCCAGCGGTGGCCGAAGCCCGGGTAGACCAATGCCTCGCCCCGCTCGAAGCCGGCCAGGGCCTCGCGGGCGCAGCGCGCCAGGGAGACGCTGAAGAAGGGCGCGGGCTCGCCGGTGACGTCCTCCCTGCCCTCGTCCCAGAGCGGCCCCGGGGCCACGCGGGTGACGGTGACGCCGCGCTCGCGCACCTCCAGCCGCAGGGCCTCGGAGAAGCCGTCGAGGAAGCGCTGGGTGGCGGCGAAGGTGGCCGAGCCGGGCAGGATGAAGTGCGCCGCGCCCGAGCCGATGTTGAGCACGCCGCCCCGGCCCCGCTCCAGCATGGGCCCGAGCAGCCGGTGCGTCAGCAGCGCGGGCAACCACACGTTGGCGCGCAGCATCTCCTCCACGCGGCCCCAGCGCTCCTCGGCGTAGAGGCTCCGGTCGCCCACGGCGGCGTTGTTCACCAGCACGTCCACGCGGACGAAGTGCGACTCCAGGTAGGACAGCAGCAGGTCCACCTCGCGCGGGGAGCCCACGTCGCAGCGGTGGATGAGCACGCCCAGCGTGGGGTTGCGCGCGAGCAATTCGTCCCGCAGCGGCTCCAGCCGCTCCGCATACCGGTCGACGAGCACCAGGGTGCGTACCCGTCGGGAGAGCAACCGGGAGAGCTCCCGGCCAATCCCCCCCGTCGCGCCGATGATGAGGACGGTACCTTGATCAATGGGAGGAGGAAGCATGGGGGTGTCCTCGGCTTGGTTAAGTTGCCCATGCTGCGCACGGCCTGCGCGACGCGCCGCCTGCCCTGCAACGTTTGCACGCCAGCGGGCCGGGCTGGCGGGCTGGCGCCGGCATGCTTCTTCCAATGAGGGTGGTTCAACCCCATGCCAGCAAGCGGGGGTGTCCCCCGCAAGGAGAAGACCCGATGGCTGCTCCCACTCGCATCCTCGTCCCCGTGGACCTGTCGGAAGGTTCGCGGGCCGTCATTGACTACGCCGTGCAGCTCGGCCGCCCCTTCGGGGCCAGCGTGCATGTCGTCCACGCCTGGGAGCCGCCGCAGTACGTGGCGCCCGACCTGCTGGTGGCCGCGCCCGGGTGGAACTCGCTGTCGCTGGAGCAGGTGGCCGTGGAGACGGCCACCAAGGACCTGGCGACGCTCATCCAGAAGCTGGAGTCGCCGCCGGTGCCGCTGACGCACAAGGTGGTGGTGGGCGAGGCGGGCTCCACCATCCTCGACCTGGCCGAGCAGGGGAAGTACGACCTCATCGTCATGGGCACGCACGGCCGGCGCGGCCTGGGCCGGCTGCTCTTGGGCAGCGTGGCGCAGAAGGTCGTCTCCCGTGCGCACTGTCCGGTGCTGACACTGCACGTGGCGCCGGAGAAGTAGGCACTGGCGGAGGGCGGGCGAGTCCTCGGGGGCCTGATGTCGGGCAGCGGGCGCTTTCCAGATTGAATGGCTTGAAGGGGCTGCTTGTTCGGCCCCAAATGGGCGCGGTTTCACTTCCCCCCACCCACCCAGGAGG
>NZ_JABBJJ010000385.1 GCF_012933655.1 Pyxidicoccus fallax
CCCCGAGGCCCTGCTCGCCCCTCCCGGCGCCCGTGGCTATGCCCCGGAGCCGCTCGGCCTCCCCTCCGCGCGCCACGCCCTCGTCGCGTACCACGCGCGGCGCGGCGCGGCCGTCTCGCCCGAGCACCTGGTGCTGACGGCCAGCACCAGCGAGGCGTACGGGTGGCTCTTCAAGCTCCTGTGCGAGCCCGGGGACAACGTCCTCGTGCCCGTGCCGGGCTACCCCCTCTTCGAGCACCTCGCGCGCCTGGAGGGCGTGGAGGCCCGGCCCTACCGCCTGCCGCGCGCGCACGGCTTCGCCCTGGACGTGGGCGAGGTGGAGGCCGCGCGCGACGCCCGCACCCGCGCGGTGCTGGTCGTCAATCCCGGCAACCCCACCGGCCAGTACCTCCATGACGGGGAGCTGGCCGCGCTCGCGGACGTCTGCGCTCGCCACGGGCTGGCGCTCATCAGCGACGAGGTGTTCAGCGACTTCGCCTGGGACGCCGAGCCGGACCGCGTCACCACCGTGGCCGGACGCGCGCTGCCCGCGCTCACCTTCACCCTGTCCGGCCTGTCGAAAGTGGCGGGCCTGCCCGGCCTCAAGCTGGCGTGGACGCACGTGGGCGGTCCGGCCGCCGCGCGCGACGAGGCGCTGGCCCGGCTGGAGTGGGTGGCGGACACGTACCTGCCGGTGGGCACGCCGGTGCAGCTCGCGCTGCCCGCGCTCCTGGCCCACGCGCCCGTGTTCCAGGCGGCGGTGCTGGAGCGCGTGCGGGGCAATCGCCAGCGGCTCCTCGCCGCGCGTCCGCCGGGGGCGACGTGGGACGTGGTGCCCGCGCATGGCGGGTGGAGCGCGGTGCTGCGGATTCCGAGGGAGCCCGGCGAGGAGGCCACGTGCCTCGCCCTGCTGGACGCGGGCGTGCTGGCGCAGCCGGGCTTCTTCTACGACTTCGGCGGCGGCGCCTTCCTCGTGGTGTCGCTCCTGCCGGAGCCCGAGGAGTTCGCCGCCGCCGTCGGGGTGCTGGCGCGCGTGCTGGGGGAGGGCCCCCGCTAGTTCGTCGACGGGTTGATGAGCTGCACCGTCTTGAAGGTGCCGTTCTCAATCTTCCACAGCTCGTACTCGGAAGGGGCCTCGCCCGCGGCGTCGAAGTCCAGCTCGCCGCTGGCGCCCTTCACGTCGATGATGGTACCGGCGCGCATGGCGGCCCGGGCCTCGATGAAGCCGCTGAAGCCCAGCTCGAACGCCGGCGCGGTTTCGCCCCGCGGCGGCGTCATGCGCGCCAGGCCCTCGGCGATGCGGGCGCCGGTGATGGGCTGTGGCTTGCTGTTGTCGGGGCCCACCGCGTACGCGGTGCCCAGCGCCACCAGGTACATGGCGTCATACGCATGGGCGGTGAAGGAGTACTGGCCCGGGTCCTGGTTGAGGTACGCGGAGCGGAAGCGCTGTTCGAACAGCCGGTACACCGGGTCGTTGGGACGCGCCTGCGCCGGGGCGGTTCCGTAGGCGCCCTCCACCTGGCTCCTGTTGATGCCCAGCGCGGTGAACAGGCCCCGGTCCTTGCTCGCGTCCGTGAAGAACCACCGCTGCCCCGTGCGCCCCTGCGCCACCAGCTGGCTGACAATCTTCGCGTTGTCCTCGGAGAAGCCCGCCATCACCGTGATGTCCGGCTGCGCGGAGCCGATGGTGCCCACCGCCGAGGTGACGTCCCCATTGCGGCTGTACTTCGCGGACTGGACATTGATGCCAGGGGCGTCCAGGAAGCGGAGCACCACGCCGGACAGGCCCTGGCCGTACGGGTCATCCACGTAGGAGAGCACCACGTTGTCGATGTTGGCGAAGGGCGGCGTGGGCTCCTGCACGGGGAGGGTGCCCTCGAGCAGGTCGGCGATGATGCGGCCCTGCACCGAGTCCGAGGGCGCGGTGCGCCACACCAGGCCCGCGGTGGCGTCCCGCGGCTTGTCCGGCAGCGTGGCGATGTCGGGGCTCGTCCCGGTGTGCGTCATCAGCAGCACGCCCGCGGCGATGGTGGCGCTGGAGACGGTAATCGTCTGGGCGCTGCCGGAGGTGAAGATGACGGGCACCTCCTTCTCCTTCACCAGCCACTCGGCCTGCGCGCGGGCCCGGTTCGCGTCCGACCGCGTGTCGCAGATGTAGAGGACGAAGGGCCGGCCGTTGATGCCCTCGCGCTGGTTGACCTCTTCAATCGCCAGCTTGATGGAGTTGAGGGCCTGCTCCTCGGACTCGTCCTTGCCATCCGCCGTGGTGAGCGGCAGCGCCGCGCCCAGGGCGATGGCATTGGTGGCCGACGCGGGGCCGAACTCGAGCCCGCAGCCCTCCGGCTGGGGCAGGCAGAAGCCGGCGTTGCACACCTGCGCCGAGTCGCAGTCCGCGCTCGTCTCGCACTCGGTGAGCCCGCCCGCGGTGGTGAAGCTGCACCCGGACAGCAGTAGGGTGCCACACGTCATCAGTCCCAGCGCGCGCATCAGAAGCTGACCTCCATTCCTGCGCCCGCGCCCCGGGGCGCCAGCGTCACCCGCACCTCGCCCTCCACGGGTGGGCCCTCCTTCGGGTAGAGGATGATGGCCGTAATCGCGCTGGCCAGGCCCAGGCCGAAGCCGATGTCCGCCAGCAGGGCCTTGCTCTTCGTGTCGTCCGCGCGCGCCTGCTTGTCCTCCACGCGCGTGGCGGCGTCGAACTTCTCGCGCGAGTCGCGCGCCTGCATGCCGAAGAGCACGCCCGCGCCCACGCCGGCCACCGCCACTCCGCCCACCGCGAAGGCGGCGATCTTCTGGCGCTGGTAGGACTTCAGCGCGCGCGCGGACTCGGCCTGCTGGCGGCGCTGGTTCTCCTCCTCGGCGCGCCGGGCCGCCAGCTGCTCCTCCTCCGCCCGGCGCTTCGCGGCCTCCGCCTCCCCCTGGAGCTTCTGGCGCTCGGCCTCCGCGGCGGCGGTCTGCTGCTCCTCCTTCTTGAGGAGCACCTGGATGCGGTCGATGCCGCGCGCGCTGCGCTTGAGCAGCGTGGGGTCCGTGCCCTCCGTGTTGCCGACGTACTGCTGGTACCAGGAGAGCGCCTCGCGCAACTCGCCCGCGTTCTCCAGGGCGACGGCGATGTTGTAGATGAGCTTCGGGTTGGGGGCCTGCTCGTGCGCCTTCTTCAGCGCCTCCGCCGCCTCGCGGTACTTCCCGGCCTGATACAGCCGCTCACCCTCGCGGATGAGGACCGTCGGATTCTTCGCGCCGCCTCGCTGGGCGTGCGCCACCGGCGGCGCCAGCGCGAGGGCCGCCGACAACACAAAAGCCAATCTCATGGTGCTCCCAGCCTAGCCCGGAGCCGCCCGCCCCGCGAAGTCGCGGGCTTTACTTCCCGTGAAAAAACACCGGGGCCGCCCCACGCCCTCGGCCTTGCGGCGGGCGGGAAGCGGCCCCGGAGGACTTCAGGGCGCTACAGGAGGGACGCTCAGGTCTCCAGGCGGGACATGAGCAGCTTGCGCTGCAGCATCAGGGCCTCGGGGGCCTTGGTGCCGAGCTGCTCGAAGAAGACCTCCTGGCTCTTGAGCTCGGCCTTCCACTCGTCCTCCTTGATGGAGGTGGCCTCGGTGACGGCCTCGGTGGAGATGTCCAGGCCGTTGAGGTTGAGGCCCTGGTCGGCGCGCGGCACCCAGCCCAGCAGCGTCTCCTGGGTGGGGACGCGGCCCTGGACGCGGTTCACGATCCACTCCAGGACGCGCATGTTCTCGCCGAAGCCCGGCCACACGAACTTGCCGTTCTTGTCCTGGCGGAACCAGTTGACCTGGAAGATCTTCGGCAGCTGGGGGATGGACTTCTGCATGTCCAGCCAGTGCTGGAGGTAGTCGCCCATGTGGTAGCCGCAGAAGGGCAGCATGGCCATGGGGTCACGGCGCACGACGCCGACCTTGCCGGTGGCGGCGGCCGTCGTCTCGCTGCCCATGGTGGCGCCGAGGAACACGCCGTGGGTCCAGTTGAAGGCCTGGATGACCAGCGGGACGGTGTTGGAGCGGCGGCCGCCGAAGATGATGGCGGAGATGGGCACGCCCATCGGGTCGTTGGCCTTGGGGCTGAGCACCGGGTTGTTGCTCATGGGGGCGGTGAAGCGGCTGTTCGGGTGCGCCGCCTTCTCCGCGCTGCCCTTCTTCCAGGGGCGGCCCTGCCAGTCGGTGAGCTCCTCGGGGACCTCGCCGTCCTTGCCCTCCCACCACACGTCGCCGTCCGGCGTCAGCGCCACGTTGGTGAAGAGGGTGTCCTTGGCGATGGTCTCCATCGCGTTCGGGTTGGTCTTGTAGTTGGTGCCGGGCACCACGCCGAAGTAGCCGGCCTCCGGGTTGATGGCGTACAGGCGGCCATCCGGACCCGGGCGCATCCAGGCGATGTCGTCGCCGACGGTCTCGATCTTCCAGCCCTTGTACTCGGCCGGAGGAATCATCATCGCGAAGTTCGTCTTGCCGCAGGCGGACGGGAAGGCGGCGGCGACGTAGGTCGTCTCACCCTTGGGGCTGGTGACGCCGAGGATGAGCATGTGCTCGGCCAGCCAGCCCTCCTCGCGGCCCAGGAAGCTGCCGATGCGCAGCGCGAGGCATTTCTTCCCGAGCAGCACGTTGCCGCCATATCCCGAGCCGAAGCTCCAGATGGTGTTGTCGTGGGGGAAGTGGCAGATGTAGCGGCGGTCCGGGTTCACGTCGCCGGTGCTGTGCAGGCCGCGGTTGAAGTCGTCGCTGTCGCCCAGCATGTCCAGCGCCTGCTTACCCATGCGCGCCATGATGCGCATGTTCAGCACCACGTAGACGCTGTCGGTCAGCTCGACGCCAATCTTGGTGAAGGGGCTGCCGATGGGGCCCATGGCGTAGGGCACCACGTACATGGTGCGGCCCTTCATGGAGCCGTCGAACAGCTGGCCCAGCTTCGTGTACGCCTCGTCCGGGTCCATCCAGTTGTTGGTGGGGCCGGCTTCCGTCTTGTTGGGCGTGCAGATGAACGTGAGGTGCTCGACGCGCGCCACGTCATTGGGGTTCGAACGGTGCAGATAGCAGCCGGGCCGCTTCTGCTGGTTCAGCGGGATGAGGATGCCCTCCTTCACCGCCTGGTCCGTCAGGCGCTTCTTCTCCTCCTCGGAGCCATCGCACCAGACGATGTTATCCGGCTGCGTCATCTGGGCCATCTTCGCCACCCAGGCCAGCAGCGTGGGGTTCTTGGTGGGGGCCTTCTCGCCCACCGCCGCCACTTGCGTCGAAGCCATCGAAGTATCCTCGTGTCGTCTCGAAATAGGGATTCCCGCGAGCGGTCCCAAGGGGGTGCAAGCTACCAGCGCGAGAGACGACAAACCTTCTGGATGGAGGGCAGGAATGCAACTGCCGTTCGGCACTCAACCGGCCCACCAGACAGGGCTCTCCTAATTCCACTTATCAGCGACCGGGCATCCAGTAGTTGACGACGCGGTGCGCCGGGGCTCACCGGGTTCGCGAGTGCGCGAGTGACCTGCCGCTGCTGCGCGCCACCGTCCGTCGAATTCCCGGCATTCGGCGGGGGTCGGGGACGCGGGGGTGCTACCTTCCGAGCGTGCCCCGCTGGTTCAACACCGCCGGTCCGTGCCGGCCGGACATCCACTACATGCTGCCCGCCCTGAGGCGCCTGCCGGATGTGCAGCGTCTCATCGCGCAGGAGGGCTACTTCGTCGTTCATGCGCCCCGGCAGGTGGGGAAGACGACGGCCCTGCTGTCGCTCGCCCAGGAACTGACGGCCGGAGGGCGCTACGCCGCGGTGCTCGTCTCCATGGAGGTAGGGGCCGCCTTTCCCCAGGATGTCGGTACCGCCGAACTCGCCATGCTCGATGACTGGCGCAACGCGGCCGAGGCGCAGCTTCCTCCCGAACTGCGACCGCCGCCTTTCCCGGAGGCTCCCGAGGGCAACCGCATCGGCTCCGCGCTCGCGGCCTGGGCGAAGGCGGAGCCCAGGCCCCTTGTCGTCTTCCTGGACGAAATCGATGCGCTCCGGGACGAGACGCTGGTGTCCGTGCTGCGCCAGCTTCGCAGCGGATACCTCAACCGGCCCCGAAGCTTCCCTGTCTCGCTCGCGCTCATCGGCCTGCGTGACGTGCGCGATTACAAGGTGGTCTCCGGAGAAGAGGACCGCCTGGGGACCGCGAGCCCCTTCAACATCAAGGTCCGCTCCCTCACCCTGCGCGACTTCACCGCGCAGGAGGTCGCCGAGCTCTATGCCCAGCACACCGCCGACACCGGCCAGCGCTTCGAGCCCGAGGCGCTCGCGCTCGCCTTCGAGCTGACGCAGGGCCAGCCCTGGCTCGTCAACGCGCTGGCGAAGGTGGCCGTCGAGGAGCTCGTGCCCGACATCTCGAAGCCCGTGCGCCGTGCCGACATCGAGCACGCGAAGAAGCTCCTCATCGACCGTCGGGAGACCCACCTGGACAGCCTGGCCGAGCGCCTGCGCGAGCCTCGGGTGCGGCGCATCATGGAGCCCATGCTCGCCGGTCTCGCCCTGGGTGACGTGCCCGAGGACGACCTGCGCTTCGTCCAGGACCTGGGGCTGGTGCGCATGGCACAGGGCGGAGGCCTGGGGGTGGCCAACCCCATCTACCGAGAGGTCATCCCCCGCGTGCTGTCGAGCACGGCGGTGGCCTCGCTTCCGCCGCAGACCTCCACGCCCTGGCGTCGCGCCGATGGCCGGCTGGACATGGCGCGTCTGATGGAGGCGTTCCTGGCCTTCTGGCGCCAGCACGGCCAGCCGCTCCTGGGCACCGCGCACTACCACGAGATTGCGCCCCATCTGGTGCTGATGGCCTTCCTGCACCGGGTGGCCAACGGCGGCGGCACACTGGAGCGCGAGTACGCCGTGGGCACGGGACGTATGGACCTGTGCCTGCGGTACGGGCCGGACACGCTCGCCATGGAGTTGAAGGTCTGGCGTGACGGCGAGAAGGACCCGCTGGAGGAGGGGCTGGCGCAGCTCGACGGCTATCTCGCGGGCCTGGGCCTCGACAGCGGCTGGCTGGTCATCTTCGACCGGCGCGGCGGACAGCCCCCCATTTCCGAGCGCACGCATGCCAGCGACGCGGTGACGCCCGCGGGGCGTCGTGTGTCCGTGGTGCGTGCCTGAGGCCACCGCTCGCTGGGGGCATCAGTCCCCGCGGCCCCAATGGTGACCGGACGTCCAGAAGCCAACCGGCCTTCCAGCCGGGGCGCACCTGTTCCCGCTTATCAGCGACCGGGCATCCAGTAGTTGACGACGCGGTGCGCCGGGGGGCTCACCCCGTAGGCCGGGAGCACACAGGTTGGTGGCGGGTTCCATGACCATCGCCATTGTCCTCGGCATTGTCGTCGTCGCGCTGGTGCTGTTCTCCATCGACACCATTCCCATCGAGGTCAGCTCGCTGGTGGTGGTGTGCCTGCTGGCGCTGACGGGCGTGTTGACGCCCACGCAGGCCTTCGAGGGGTTCAGCAACGACACGGTCATCTTCATCTTCACGCTGCTGGCGATGACGCAGGGGCTCGCCTCCACGGGCGTGGTGCAGCTCGTGGGGCAGCGGCTGGCCTTCTTCGCGCGCTTCGGCCACCAGACGTTCGTGATGGCGATGATGGTGGCGGTGGCGAGCTTCTCGTCCATCATCTCCAACACGGTGACGACGGCGGCCTTCCTGCCGGTGGCGTGCGGCGCGGCGCACCGGGCGAAGGTGCCCAAGAGCAAGGTGCTCCTGCCGCTGGCGTACGCGTCGATGCTGGGCGGGATGATCTTCCTCTACGGCACGTCCACCAACCTGGTGGTGTCCGCGGCGCTGCAGCGCATGGGGCTGCCGGGCATCGGGGTGACGGAGCTGGCGCCGCTGGGCCTGCCGCTCGCCATCATCGGCATCATCGTGGTGGTGCTGCTGGGGCCGCTGCTCCTGCCAGCGCGCGAGGGGCAGGGCGGCGTGGAGAGCTGGACGCTGCGCGACTACATCACCGAGGCGATGCTGCCGCCGGACTCGCGCTACGTGGGCAAGGAGCTGGCGGACATCACCGAGGGCCTGGGCGTGCGCGTCATCGGCATCATCCGCGAGGGGCAGACGCTGTCCGCGGTGCCCACGTACCGGATGCAGGGCGACGAGCGCCTCATCATCGAAGGCACCCGCTCGGACATCATGCGGGTGAAGGACCTGAAGGGCATCGAGCTGCGTCCGGACGTGAAGCTGTCGGACGAGGAGCTGGACGCGAAGGACACCGTCCTCATCGAGGCCAGCGTGCCCCAGGGCAGCTCGCTGGTGGGGCGCAGCCTGAAGGAGACGCTGTTCCTGGAGCGCTACGGCATGGTGGCGCTGGCGCTGCACAGGAAGCCCGCCATCCAGCGCATCACCAAGCTGCAGCTGCTGGGCCGCACCTTCGGGGAGCGCTCGCTGTCGATGCTGCCGCTGTCGGTGGGCGACGTGCTGCTCTTGCGCGGGCCGCGCGAGCGGGTGTCGGAGCTGGCGGGAGGCAACAACCTGGTGGTGCTCAGCGGCCACGAGTACCAGCCGCCGCGCTACGGCAAGGCGCTGCTGGCGGTGGTGCTCTTCCTGGGCGCGCTGGCGGCGGGCTCGCTGGAGCTGGTGCCGCTGTCGGTGGCGGGGCTCACCGGCATGCTGCTGATGATTGCGACGAAGTGCGTGGACGCGCGCCACGCCTTCCGCGTGGACTGGCGGGTGGTGCTCCTCATCGGCTCCATGATGGCGCTGGGCCTGGCCATGGAGGAAAGCGGGGCGGGGAAGTTCATCGGCAACGCGGTGGCGGGGCTGGGCGCGTACGGCGGCCCGCGCACGGTGCTGGCGCTGCTGATGGTGCTGACCATCGTCCTGTCCGCGCCCATGAGCAACCAGGCCGCGGCGCTGGTGGTGCTACCGGTGGCCCTCAACGCCGCGCAGCAGCTCGGCGTGGACCCCCGGGCCTTCGCCATGGGCGTGACGCTGGCGGCGAGCTGCTCGTTCATCACCCCGCTGGAGCCCAGCTGCGTGCTCGTCTACGGCCCCGGCCACTACCGCTTCACGGACTTCTTCCGCCTGGGCACGCCGCTCACCGCCATCCTCGTGGCCGCGCTCGTCGTGGCCGTGCCGTGGGTGTGGCCCTTCCACCAGAAGGGGCCGGACGCGCCCCCACGGGGCAACACCCCGGTGAGCGCCGTGGTGGCTCCGGCGAGCCCGGTGCCGGCGGCGGTGGTGGCGCCCTGAGCGGAGCTCCGTCTCAGTGGACGGCGGCGCGCACGCCGATGTCGGCGATGATGCGGGCCTCGTGCTCCAGCATCCACTCCAGCCGCTCGCGCACGGGGGCCTCGTCGCCGCCGTTCGCGGTGACGGCGAGCCGGAAGAAGAGGGACTGGTGCCCGTCCTCGGACTGCGCCAGCTCTCCGTAGAAGCGGGCCAGCGCCGGGTCGGTGAGCCCCTCGGCGAGCAGGGACAGTCGCTCGCACGAGCGGGCCTCGATGACGGCGGCCACCAGCAGCCGGTCGATGCGGCGCTCGGCGGACGAGTTGCGCACCAGCTTCTGGAGGGCCTGGGCGTACGGGTCACCCGAGTCCTTCGTCAGGGTGAGGCCGCGCGCGTCCATCAGCTCCAGCACCTTGGCCAGGTGGGCGCTCTCCTCGCGGGCGAGCCGCGCCATCTGGGCGGGCAGGCCGGGCAGGTCCGGGTACACCTGGAGCAGTGAGAGGGCGTTGGCCGCGGCCTTCTTCTCGCAGTGGGCGTGGTCCACCAGCACCTCGTCGAAGCGCTCGAGGGCCAGCGGCAGCCAGCGCGGGTCGGTGGCGGCGTGGAGGATGACGGGCCCCTCTCCGGAGAGGGGACGGCGGGAAGGCGTGGGACGGCTCATGGACGCCGCCGACTGTAGGGCACGTGCGGTCAGTCGACCAGGACGAGTCGCTGGGTACGGCCGGCCAGGTAGCCGACCTTGCGGGCGATGCGGGCGGTGCTCTCGTCGCGCTCGTCGATTCGCATCGTCAGGCGCGGCAGCGAGGAGAGCAGGTGCCGGGAAATCTGCCCCAGGCACAGCGTGGCGTGGCCCTTCTTCCGCTCGGCGGGCAGCGTGTACATGCCCTCCAGCTCCGCGCCGTATTGGGAGCGGCTGCCGATGTCCACCTTGAACACCAGCCCGCCCGCCTCCTCCAGCACGTAGGTGCGGCGCTGGCGCACGCGCTGGATGACGCGGGCCTCGTAGCCCCGCGGGTCCTCGGACAGCGGATCTCTCTCCATGGCCTCGCGCACGTAGCCCTGGGCCAGCGGCAGCAGCCGGGGCACATCCTCCTCGCGCGCCAGCCGCAGGAGCGGGTTGGTGAAGGGGCCCAGGTCGTCCGCGGACACGCTGAACAGCCGCTGCGTGCGCGACAGGCGCGGCTTGCCGGAGCACAGGCTGCGCACCAGCGCGTCCACGGAGGACTTGTCCCCCACGCTGCCGCGCAGCTTCAGGCTGGAGGCCAGCGCGTCGGCGATGACGCTGGTGGCGGTGGCGTCGCTCGCGCTGGGCACCACGAGGCCGCCGTCACCGCCCACGAAGACGGCGGCGGTGAGCACCTTGTTGTCGAAGCGCCCGTAGAAGGCGAAGGGCACGCGCCCCCGGGGGGCGACCCCGAACTCCTCCAGCAACCCCAGCAGGTAGAGGTTGTGGACCGGGTCCTTCGACAGCAGCGCGCGCAGGGCTTCCGCGTCCTGGGGACCAAGCTGTTCGACGGTGACGGGCATGAACGGGCGGGGGCAGCCGTCACCTTACGCAAAACCCGGCCCTACCGGCCAGCGTCCCCCGGTGCGCGGAACTGGAAGGGGTAGACGACCGTCGCCTTTCCCCCACCCGGCGGGGCGGGAAACCGGGCGTCCAGGAGCGAGTCCAGCACACACGCCTGCACCATCGGGTCCGGAATGGTGCTCTCCAGCAACTCCCCTCCGCTCATCTGCCCGTCCTCGCCCCTCGGCTCCACCGTGAAGCGCAGCCGCACTGTCTGCGGACCCCGGTTGCGCTGTGCCGCGTCCTCGAAACATTGCTGCACCAGCGGAGTCACCGCCTGGATGGCGACGCGGACGTCCTCGGGGTGGATGCGGCCGGTGGTGGACTCGATGACGGGTTCGACTTCCACGACGCGCCGGGTGCCGTCCGGGTCGACGGGGTGCGCGGGGAGCTGGGTGCGCGGGGCGGGGAAGGG
>NZ_JABBJJ010000386.1 GCF_012933655.1 Pyxidicoccus fallax
CCCCCTTCCCGCCCCCGTGCGCATCGAGCCTGTGGAAGACAAGGGCACCCTCATCATCCTCACTCCCGAGCGCTTCACAGCCTCCAACCCGGAGCACGTCGCACTCGCCGCCCGCGTTCACGAATTGCTTGGCGGGGCGGGACTCCTCCACCCGCTGTACCCATCCGCCGCGAAGTAGGAGCGGGAGGCCACCGCCTCCCGCCCCAAGGCACGCAGCCCCTCAGCACCCCGGCCCGATGATGCCCGAGGCCTCGCACCCCAGCAGGCCGCCCTGGATTGGAATCGGCGTCACCGCGCCGTTGTACTCGAGCCGCGCGCGCTCGAACCACTGCGCGCGAATCCACCGGCCATCCTTCGTCTGGAAGTCCAGCTCCTTCGAGATGGGATACCCCAGCAGCCCCAGCCCCTTGGCATTGAAGTAGTCGCGGAACGCTCCGCACACCCACTTGCCCCCATTGGCGAACGGCCCGATGAGCGTGCAGTTCGTCGCCGGCTGCGTCTGTCCCGGACTCCAGTCATCCGGGTTGATGCCCTTCGTACGCGCCAGCTGGCTGCCAATCGCCCCCAGCGCCACCTGTGAGCCCGCGGGCAGCTCGGGGTGGTACTCCAGCCGGTGCCGCTGGAACCACTGCTGCCACAGGATGCGCCCGGTGCGCGTGTCCACGCCGCAGTCCTCCTCGGCGATGGGGAAGCCGAACACGCCCAGCCCGCCCCGCGAGTCATAGGTGCTCAGGAACAGGCCGCGCACCGTCTTTCCCGTCTCCGCGAACGTGCGGGACGGCGAGGTGCTCTGCCGCCAGCACGCGCCCCAGCCCGTGTCCGGGTTGCCCGCGTTGTACGTGTTGGAGTTGTTCGCGAACGTCTGCCGAATGGCCGGATAGCGCGACAGTGACTGCTGCGGCCACGCACCATCGTCCCACGTGTACCAGACGGCTCCGAGGAGGTCGTGGTTCGACGGCCCGCCATTCCACGCGTTCATGTCACTGAGCGCCGAGGCCACGAAGCTCGCCACGTGGTTCTCCGTGGACGCACCCTCGACGTTGGCCGCCCACTCGGACAGGAGCACCGGCACCTGTGAGAAGCCCAGCGCGTCAATCCATTGCAGCGTGTTCTGGTAGCCCAGTCCCGCCGCCGTGGTGCCGAAGCGGAAGGTCCGCAGGCCCGCGTTCAAGTCATTCACCTGCCCCGCGTACGCATGGATGGTGATGCCGTCCACCTCCACCGGGTGCAGGTTGTAGAGCAGCCCCGTCAGGTAGTCCTTGCCGGAGATGTACACGTCCGGCGTGAAGTCCGTGGCGTTGGGCGACACACCGCCCACGTAGACGGCGTCATTCCGGTGCCCGTCGATGCTCTGGATGAGCTGCCGAGCGGCCCGGTAGACGTCACCGTAGACGTGGTACGGAATCTGGCCGCCGGGGAAGCCCAGGGCCTCGCCCTTCATGTTCATCTCGTTGCCGATGATCCACGTGTGCACCGCGTGGTTGTTCGGCGCGGTGAGCACCCGGCGGAGGTAGTCGAGGTAGCACTCCTTGTGGGTGCCCAAGGGCGTGGTGATGTCAGTCGCCGCGCGGGCGCTGGGGTCCGGCGAGAGGTAGCACCGTCCCCAGGAACCGGTACGGCTCGTCCCGCCCTCCCACGGAATGGTGGCGCCGGCGACCGTGTCTCCCTGGGGATTCACGTTGCCGCTACCGCGCGCGTAGTCCACGCGCAGCACCGGGGTGAACCCCTGCCCCGCCGCGATGGCCATGTCGTTCAGCATGCCGCCAATCCAGTTCACGTCGGTGCTGTAGGTCTCCTTGACGAGCCACCCCTTGCGGCCGGGGAACATCGCCGTCAGCGCTCCGAGATTCCGGGCGATGTCCGGCGAGTGGACGCCCAGCATGACGGGCGAGCGCGGCGCCGCGTAGTTGGGGCGCGTCGCGCCGATGCCCTGCGCCGACACGCCGACCTCGGTCGCCGGAGCGTCGCCGGCCCCATCCGTCGGACCGCAGGCGCTCGCCACCATCAGCGCCGCGCCCGCGAGCGCCGGCTTGAAGAAATGACCCGGTTTCATGTGCACGTTCTCCGCGAGCGGACGCACGTGAAGGAAGGAGCGTCCCAGCCCGCAGGTGCGCAGTAGCTCCCGCTCCGCACGGTGATGTCAAAGTTTCCAGGCCTGTCCTAAAAGTGCAGAAAACGTCTGCCTGGATGCTCCACGCAGCGGCGAGTGGAACCTTTCCCGCCGCAAGGTGTCCGTGACGCCGGCTTCCGACCCCGCTCCGGAGTTGACATGCGATTGCGACACGTAGCCTGGCTCCTGCTGGCCCTCTGGGGCTGCGGCGCGAGCACCACCGCCGCCCACCGTCCCACCACGGCGGAGTCCGGGCTCCCCTTCGTGGAGGACGACTACGCGGCCGCGCTCCGGGAGGCGCGAGAGAAGCGCCTGCCGCTGTTCGTGGAGGCCTGGGCGCCCTGGTGCCAGTCGTGCCGCGCCATGCGCGCGACGGTGCTGCCCGACCCGGCGCTCCGGCCCCAGGCGGAGCACTTCGTCTGGCTGGCCATCGACACGGACAAGCCCGGCAACGAGGACTTCCTCCGGCGCTTCCCCATCGACACCTGGCCCACGATGCTCGTGGTCGACCCGGAGCAGGAGCGCGTCGTGGCGCGCTCCCTCGGCGCCATGTCCGTGCCCCAGCTCCTCGGATTCCTCGAGCAGTCGCGGCGCACCTACCAGCAGGACCCGCGGGAGCTGGCGGAGGTCCTCGCCCGCGCGGACTCACTCGCTCTCGCGGGTGACCACCCGGCCGCGGCAATGGCCTATCAGCAGACCCTCGCGCGGCTGCCCCAGGACGCCCCGCTCCGGGCCGTCACCGCCGTGTCCCTGCTCAAATCGCTCACCACGGCGGGCGCCTCGGAGGAGTGCGCGCGGCTGACGGTCCAGGAACTGCCCCTCCTGTCGCGCGTGGATGACCGCGCGAAGCTCCTGTACGTGGGCATCGGCTGCGCGCTGGACCTGAAGACGGAGGAGGCCGTCTCCATGCGCGCGAAGCTGGAAGAGGAATCCCTCCGCGACCTCAAGGCTCCGGCGGACGCCCTGGTCGCGCCCCTGCGCTCCTCCCTCTACGAGGCCTCCATCGAGCTCCGCATGGCCACGGACGACGAGGCGGGGACGAAGGCGCGCGCGGAGGAGTGGCTCGCCTTCCTCGACGAGCACGCGAGGAACGCCCGGAGCGCCGAGGAGCGCTCCGCGCTCGACAACCACCGCGTCTACGCGGCCTTCATCCTCGATGCGCCCGACCGGGTCATCCCCGCGCTGGAGCAGAGCGAGCGCGCCCTGCCCTGGGACTACACCCCGCCCGCGCGTCTCGCCCAGCTGTACCAGGCTTCGGGCCAGCTCGACCGCGCGCTGGAGGCGAGCCAGCGCGCCCTCGCGCGGGTGTCGGGCGCCGGCCGGTTCCCCGTGCTCGCCACCCATGCCCGCATCCTCGTCGCGCGGGGCGAGCCCGCGAAGGCGGAGCAGGTGCTGACGGAGGCGCTGAAGGAGCTGGAGCGCACCCCGGACGCGCCGGGGGTCGCGAATCGGCAACGCATGCTCCAGGCCACGCTCGCCCAGGTGCGCGCTCAGGCGAAGTAGCTTCCGGCTACGTCTTCCGCCACTCGTTGTTCTTCAGCTCGTGGGCACCGATGGCGGCCATCAACTCCAGGCCGCCGTCGATGACCATGGACGAGCCGGTGATGAAGGCGGCGGCCGGCGTGGTGAGGAAGACGACGAGGCCCGCCACCTCGCGCGCGTCACCGGGCCGTCCCAGCGGATAGCCCGGGCGCTTGACGGTGTGCGGGTCCACGTTGTCCTGGTCCGTCATCGGCGTGGCAATCTCGCCCGGGGCAATCGCATTCACGGTAATGCGGTGCTGCCCCAGCTCGGCGGCCATCACCTTGGTGAGCAGCCCCAGCCCGCCCTTGGCGGCGCAGTACGCGGCGGAGCCCATCAGCGGTACGTGCTCGTGCACGGACGTAATCGTGATGATGCGCCCGCCCCGGCCCTGCTTCACCATCCGCCGCGCTGCACGCTGGCAGCAGACGAACGCGCCATCCAGGTCCACGCGCAGCGTGTGGCGCCACTTCTCCCAATCCAGGTCCAGGAAGCCGCTGCTCTCCCCCGTGCCCGCGTTGTTGACGAAGACGTCCACCCCGCCCAGCGCGTCCGCCAATTCGTCGATGACGGCCCCCGCCTCGGGCAGCGCGTTCAAATCCAGCCGGCGCACCTCGGCGCGGCGACCGCGCGAGCGCACCTGGGCGGCCGTGTCCTCCACGCCCTTCTGGTCCTCGTGCCACGTCAGGCCCACGTCGTAGCCCGCCTCCGCGAGCGCCACGGCCGACGCCTTGCCGATGCCCGAGTCCGCTCCTGTCACAATCGCCACACGTGCCATCGTGGTTGCCATGTTTTCTCCAGTGAGTGGTGTTGAAACGAAAGGCCTGCCCCGCCCGCCTCACGTGGGCGAGGGAATGGGCGCGTCGCCCGCGTCTTCCTGTTCCTGCATGCCCTGCCGCACGCGCGTGAGGACATCGATGCGCAGCTGGAGCCAGTCCATGTCGCGGTTCGGCCCGCGCTCGTAGTCATGCGCGGAGAAGTAGGCCGTGACGGTGCCCGCCCGGAGCGCGAAGCGCGCCTCCTGCTTCTGGTACGTCACCCGTACGCCCTTCACCCGGCCCACCTCGACGAGGTCCCGGGTGATGGCCTTCGCCTGACGCTCCGCCTCTTCCGCCCATTCCGAAGCCATGCTCGCTTCCTCCCCGTGCCTTCACTCGCTCAGTGGGCCGCGGGCGGCTGTGGCTCGCTCCGCTCCGCCGGAGCGACCTTCTGCTCCACCCGCTTGCGCATGAGGCGCTTGGTCGCCGTCTCCTCCTCCTCCGTCTTCTGACGCCGCCGCACCAGGCCCTGCGTCTCGTCCACGAACCAGAACAGCACGCGGAAGAACGCGGCGATGACGGCCACCAGCAGCGAGGAGAGGAACCAGCTCAGCACGCGCCCGGGCCAGCCCCCCACCACCACGTCGATGGCGTACGTGCCCGTCAGCGGCACCACCGCGAAGGCCACGTAGTGCGACACGCAGTAGGGACAGGAGACCAGGTACCCGAACCAGGTGTCCTTGCCCCCGAGCCGATCCCGCAGCGGGGCGAAGATGCGCTCCCGGGCGATGGTCTGCGACGCCCCCATCACCACGGCCGAAACGGCGAAGAGCTGGAACAGGTCCACCATGCCCCGAAGGTGGCGATGACACAGCGGGTAAGGAGCAGAACGCCCGACGTTCGAGGGCCTGATCGCCTGCACGCACCTGCTCACACCCGCGCCTCCAGTTGCTCCGTCCATTACGAGACGGTCGGAAGAGTCTTCGGAAATGCCCCCTGTAAAAGCTACCGGGTACTGCCCTTAAGCACCCTCAGGCTTTGATGCAAACCCTCGAAACTACAGGAAATCGTCGCTGATCGGCGCTGGCACGTGCATCGCAATAGGCCGGTCCCGTTCGAAGTGAAGCGGTCCCCCAACCGATTCTCCAATCCCCGAGAGACACCATGCAGGCTTCCAACTCCTTCTCGTCCCCCGACTCCCTCTCCACCTACCTCTCGGAGATCAACCAGTACCCGCTGCTCACCCAGCAGCAGGAGCAGGAGCTGTCGCGGCGCTTCCGCGCGGGCGACCTGGCCGCCGGCCACCACCTCGTCACGGCCAACCTGCGCTTCGTGGTGAAGGTGGCGTACGAGTACCGCTCCTACGGCCTGAAGATGTCCGACCTCATCCAGGAGGCGAACATCGGCCTGATGAAGGCGGTGCAGAAGTTCGACCCGGACAAGGGCATCCGCCTCATCTCCTACGCGGTGTGGTGGATCCGCGCGTACATCCAGAACTGCATCCTCAAGAACTGGAGCCTGGTGAAGCTCGGCACCACGCAGGCGCAGCGCCGGCTGTTCTTCAGCCTGGCCCGCACGCGCCGCGAGCTGGAGAAGATGGGCGCCGGCGAGGGCGCCATCGTCAACGCCGAGGAGATTGCCCGCAAGCTGAACGTGAAGGCCTCCGAGGTGCGCGAGATGGAGCAGCGCATGGGCGGCCGCGACCTGTCGCTGGACGCGCCCATGGGCGAGGACGGTGACGCCACCCACCTGGACTTCGTGGAGTCCGAGTCCGCCTCCGCGGTGGACGAGGTCGCCGACAAGCAGCAGGCCGACCTCACCCGCGAGCTCGTGCAGCGCGCGCTGCGCCGGCTGGACCCGCGCGAGCGCTTCATCATCGAGCAGCGGGTGATGGGCGACGCCGAGATGACCCTCAGCGAGCTGGGCGAGCACTTCGGCTTCTCGCGTGAGCGTGCCCGCCAGCTCGAGATCCGCGCCAAGGACAAGCTCAAGGCCGCCCTCGCCGCGCTGATGGCCGAGGCCGGCGTGGACGAGTCCACGCTCGCGGCCTGAGCCCGAAGGGCTACAACGCCTCCAGCCGGAACTGCTGGCAGTCGTTGTTCGACCAGACCCACTGTTGGACAGCGGTGCCGTCACCGCTACTCCAACAGTTGGCCACGTCCAGCACCTTGCCGCTGTGACGTGCCTCGATGCGGTGGAAGCCGTTGCCCAGCGACACCGCCCGGAACTGCTGGTTGGCGCCACCCACCCAGCCCCACTGATGCAGCCGCGCGCCGTCCGCCGTGCTCACCTCGGAGACGTCGAGCACCTTGCCGCTGTAGCGCGACACGAAGCGCACGTAGCCGCTGTCCGTCGGCTCCATCACCCACTGCTGGCTGGTGCCGGTGTGGCACGCCCACTGGTGGATGACCGCGCCGTCCGCGCCGCTCGGGCCGTCGATGTCCACGCACTTGCCGGTCAGCTTGTTGACGAGCCGGTACGCGGTGCCACCGCCCGACGTCTGCAACACCTGGGCGATGGCGTTGAGCAGCGACGTGGCGCCCTGCGTGTCCTGCGTCAGCTCCCAGATCATCACGCCGCCACCCTGCTGGAGCCCCAGCCGCGCCTTCGCCTGGATGGTGGCGATGCCGTTGTAATAGACGTCGCCGACGTTGTCCTTGTACGGCGCCTGCGCATCCCAAGCGACGAGCTGCGAGTACGCCACGTAGGACGAAGGCGAGCGGCCGTAGAACGGCACGCCCAGCACCGCCTTCGAGCGGGGCAGCCCGCGGCCCACCCAGTAGTTCAGCGACTGGACTGCGTAGTCATACGTCGAGTGGGGATGCCCACCGTCGTAGGCCATGATGTTGAGGAAATCCAGGTCGGCGAACGACGACGTGGGGATGCCGTCACCGTAGTAGCCGTTGGCGACGACGGCGGCGGTGAGCAGCTTGCCCCGGCTGCGCATGGCCGC
Organism: Pyxidicoccus fallax; assembly: GCF_012933655.1. Lineage (GTDB taxonomy): Bacteria > Myxococcota > Myxococcia > Myxococcales > Myxococcaceae > Myxococcus > Myxococcus fallax. The sequence goes on from NZ_JABBJJ010000386.1 coordinate 7,343, forward strand.
GCCCAGCTCGCGCGCCAGCGCCGCGAAGTTCTGCGCGGACGCACCGGGCTCCGGGTACTCCCAGTCCAGGTCCACGCCGTCCAGCCCCGCGGCGTTGACGAAGGCCACCATGTTGTTGACGAAGGTGGTGCGCGCGCCGGCGTTGGCGGCCATCTGCTCGAAGGCGCTGTCGTTGCCATCGTTCCACCCGCCCACGGCGATGAGCACCTTCACGCCCCGGGCATGCGCCGCCTGCACCAGTGAGCGCAGCCGGGCGTCGCCGCTGCTCACGCCGGTGATGCCGCCCTGAGCGGTGGGCAGCGCGAAGGCGTAGTTGATGTGCGTCAGCTTGTCATACTGGATGGCGTTGACGTCACCGGCCCACGTGGGGAAGTAGCCAACCACCCGCGTCGCCAGCGCGCCGCCTTCCGCTTCTCCGAGGAGCTCCTCGGCGGTCTGCGCGTCCGGCGCTCCACCACAGGCCATCAGGGTGACGAGGCACGCGACCTGGGAGACCAGCATCTTCCAATGACAGTCATTGCGAGACATGGGGCACTCCTTTCGATTCGGCACTCGGAAAGCGGCTTCAGCGCCACTGGTAGACGCGCACCCAGTCGACTTCCATCTGCTGCGGCGTCTGGCGGATGAGGTCCACGGTGGACTGCGGCACGCCGTAGTACGGCGACGTGGCCCCGTTGTGGCCGTGCGGCAGGGTGCCGCCGACCGCCAGGTTCAGGATGATGAAGAAGGGCTTGTCGAACGCCCAGGCGCCGTACCGCTGCACCTCGGTGCGCGTCACCGTCTTCACCAGTACGCCGTCGACGTACCACTTGATGTCCGAGCTGGAGAACTCGGTGCGGTACACGTGCCAGTCGCTGACGGGGCTGCTCGGGTAGAACTGGCCAAAGAAGGGCGTGTTGCCCGAATAGCCCGGGCCATGCAGCGCGCCGGACGTCCAGTTCGCGTAGCCGACGTTCTCCAGGATGTCGAGCTCACCGCAGGCGGGCCAGCCCACCTGGCTGATGTTGTTGCCGAGCAGCCAGAACGCCGGCCACAGGCCCGGGCCCACCGGCAGCTTGATGCGCGCCTCGATGCGGCCGTGGCTGAACTCCCGCTTGCCCGCGCTCTCCAGCCGCCCCGAGGTGAACGGGTAGCCGTTGTTCCACTCGTGCCGCGCGATGAGCTTCAGCGTGCCGTTGCTCACCTGGATGTTGTTGGGCGAGTTCGTGTACTGCTGCTGCTCGTTGTTCACGTGCACGCCGGTGTTGGCGAACCAGTTGGACGCGTTGATGGCGTTGCCGTCGAAGTCGTCCCTCCAGATTTCCACCCAGCCGCCACCGCCGGCCACGGCGCCCCAGGTGAACGACTCCCAGCACCCGCCCACCGCCGCGCGGCTGGCGTACAGCGGCGCGGTGGCGCCCCGGTTCAGGTCCGAGGACACGAACAGGCCGTTGCTGCGCGCCTTCAGCGCGATGGAGCCGTTGCCCAGCTCCACCCACTCGAACTTCTCCCAGTCCTGCACCGAAGTCCGGTTGGCGACGAGCTGCCCGCCCAGGTTGGTGTCGGCCGACACATACAGGCCCGACTCACTGGCGCGCAGGGCAATCGTGCCGCCTCCCGCGTCCACCACCTGGTACTGCTCCCAGCCCTGCACCGTCGCGCGGTTGGCCACCAGCGGCGCGGTGGCCCCCAGGTTCTGGTCCGCCGACACGTACTGCTGCGTCGAACACGCCCTCAGCCAGATGGTCTGACCGGTGGGCGCCGCCGCGGCTGCCTCGAGACCCAACAACAGGCTTCCGACGGCGACCGCCAGCTTCCAGCGGCTTGCCGCCGCACTGCCGAGCTTCCAGGCCATTCGTTCCTCCCCGTGCGCTCGCGTCGCCGCCAGCAGCCTGGCCGGGCGCGCAAGCATGAAACTCCGTTAGCACGGGGAAAGCCTGAATTGGAAGACTTTGTTTTCTTGCTGGAGGAAGTCCGGGCGCCAGGGTCAACGCCGAGACAATCCGTAGATGGACATCACCAGTTGCTCGAAGGTGCGCGACGGCAGCAGTGTCTTGGCCATCAGCGCGACGCGTTGGGACAGGTGGCCCACGGTGTAACGCACCCGGACGCGCCGCTTCTCCGTGAGCGACAGGACCTTCCGCGCCACGGCCTGGGGCGCGATGCCCTCGCCCTCCTCGGCCTCCACCGTCTTCAGCACCTTCGTGAAGAGCTCCCGGTACGCGGAGCCGGGGCCGGACTCGCGCGCCCTCACCCGGTTCTCCCGCACGCGCGTGCGCACGTCGCCGGGCTGCACCAGCGTGGCCTCGATGCCGAAGGGCGCCACCTCCTGGCGCAGGCTCTCCGTGAGCCCCTCCAGCGCGAACTTGCTGGCGCTGTAGAGCCCCTGGAAGGGCAGCCCGGCCGCGCCGCCCATGGAGCTGATGTTGATGATGAGGCCCGACCGGCACGCGCGCATGGACGGCAGCACCGCCTTGCACACGCGCAGCACGCCGAAGAAGTTGGTGTCCAGCTGCTGCCGCGCCTCCTCGATGGAGACGTCCTCCACGGCGCCCGCCATCACGAAGCCGGCGTTGTTCACCACCACGTCGATGCGGCCCTCGCGCGCCAGCACCGCCTCCACCGCGCGCTGGACGGAGTCGTCACGCGTGACGTCCATCTCCAGCATCTTGTAGTGCTCGCCATCGGGCGAGGGCCGGCGGCTGGTGCCGTAGACGACATGCCCCTTCGCGCCCAGCAGCTCCGCGCAGGCCTGCCCGATTCCAGAGGACGCGCCGGTGATGAGGACCACCCTGCTTCGAGAGTTGCTCATGCCTGCTCCTGCCCCCAGGGGTGATGCTTCTATTAACGCCCGGAAACAGGACCTTGTGGACGCTCAGGAAGGAGAAAACAGACACCGCCCGCACGGATGCCAGGGCATTGAAGGTTTCCACGAGCACGCGTGAAGCTTTGCGTGAGGACTGAAATACAGACGGCTTCGAGCGTTGTGCGACATGACGGGCCGGGTGTGGCGGAGTACCCGGGTCACGTCCTCGCGGAGGGGCGCTTCAGCAAGGAGAGGACCACGAGGAGGGAGACTCCGGTGGCGACGACGCCGCTGAGGAAGGGCGCGCCGGGGTGGAAGCGCGAGTAGAGGAAGCCGCTCCACACCGGGCCCACCACGCGCGCCAGTCCGCCCGCGGACTGCGCGATGCCGAGCACCCCGCCCTGCAGCTCCGGCCCCGCGAGCGCGGAGGCGAGGCTGGACAGCACCGGCAGCAACAGGCCCATTCCCGTGCCCACCAGCACCATGGCCACCACCAGCCACGTGGGGTGGCCGCCCAGGGCGATGCACGCCAGGCCCGCGCCCACGAGCACGGTGCCCAGCACCACCAGCGTGAGGCTCCTCGCCACGCGCGACAGCCAGTCGAGGGCGAAGGCCTGCACCACGAAGGACAGAAACCCGTACAGCGCGAACAGGCGCCCCACCTCGCGCTCGCCCCAGCCGAAGCGCTCCTGCGCCAGCAGCCCCAGCGACACCTGCGTGTTCGTCACCCCGATGAACGTCAGGAAGAAGAGCGCGAGCACCGGAGCGATGCCCGGCTGGGCCAGCGCCTGGGCCAGCGACACCCGTGGCCGCTCCGGCGTGGGCGTGGCGTGCTGCGCGTGGCGCGGGTGGGTCTCCGGGAAGAGGAAGAAGACGCCCAGCAGCGCGGCGAACGCGAACACCGCCGCCGCGAGCGGAGGCGCCCACTCGCCCAGGACGTGGAGCTGGCTGCCGATGACGGGCCCCAGCACCATGCCCAGCCCGATGCCGGCGCCCACGCGCCCCATCCCTCTTATA
>NZ_JABBJJ010000387.1 GCF_012933655.1 Pyxidicoccus fallax
CGCCCGCACCCTCAACAGGGGCCCCTTCCGTCCCATGCTCTGGGCCTTCGGCACGGGAGCGGGATGACCGCTCAGCGGAGGCTGACGCCCACGGAGCTGACCACGTCGTTCCAGGGGCCGCCCGCGACATTGCCGATGTTGCTCACCGCCTGGGACGTGCTGAAGCATCGGCCGGTCTGGTTGTCATGCTCACAGAAGGTCCCCAGGTACGGGCCGATGATGAGGATGGAGGACAGGCTGTCGTTGAAGCCGAGGTCTCCGAGCCGGCCCACGCTCGACGTGAGGCGCAGCACGTTGCCCTCGTAGTCCGCGTGCTCGTAGAGGTACACGCCGTCCTGCGCGGAGTACCCCTGGACGGCGTAGGTGTAGTCGCCCAGCGTGAGCTTGGCGGCCTTTCCATAATCCCCATACGCCCAGTTGCTGAGCCCGCCGGGGGCCTGTTTCACCACGACAGACCAGCTCTGGAATGGGAAGCGCGTCTTCACGCGGTTGAAGAGCTGGGTGGCCCGGTCCGTCGCGCTCCCCGACAGGCTGCTCAGTTGCCCATTCACATAGCTCTCCAGGGCGCTCTTGCTCACCGCGCTCGTCACCGTGCGCGAGGTGAAGGCGATATGGGTGTAGCCATCCATGGCATCGGACTGGAGGAAGGTCCCGTCGTAGTGCATCCATGCGCCCCAGGACTGCTTCAGGGCCATGACGTGCCAGTTCCGTCCCGGCGCGGCGTTGTGGATGAAGGCACGGACTCCGTTCCAGCGGTTCGCGGCATCGCCTCCGACGGTGTAGGAGATGTTCCTGAAGATGGTGGAGAGGTCGGCGGGCAGGCTGCTCGAGGCGGGCAGCATCCGGTAGTTGAGGGCCAGGATGGCGTCGATGAGCCCCGCGCCGGGGAAGTCCATCATCAGGATTCCCGCGCGCTGGACATGGGCGCCCACCAGGTAGTCGATGGCGAAGTCATTGACCCCGCGGGTCGCGCCCACGCCACCTGCCACCACGTAGGGGAAGGCCCCCACGGACGAGCCGCTCAGGAAGTTCACATACAGCGTGGAGGGGGAGCCCGTGTTCGTCCTATCCAGGTGGGCGCGGACCTTGTTCCACTTGTCATCGATGTCGAAAATGGAGGGCACGGTCCAGTCATCCTGGAGGTCCAGCGACGACCAGGGGATGCCGTAGGCTCCGCCAGCGAAATCGTCCAGGATGACGATCTTCCCGCGCACTTCGCCCAGGGTGGGCACGAAGTTCCCTCGCCAGATGTAGGGACTGAAGGCGGGCTGGTTCCGGTACCACTCGAAGGTCTGCGCGAAGGTGCGGGTGATGTTCTCCTCCGTGTGCTCCTTCTTCACGCGCATCACGAGCGTCTCGCGAGGGTTCGCGTTCAGGAACTGGATGGCGGTGGTCAGGACATCCGTGAAGTTGACGTTCAGGTAGACGACGCCGTGATGGATGGTGAAGGCGTCGTTGATATGGCGGCAGCGGATGTCGAGCGCCCGGATGCCCGCGTCGAGCTGGGCCCGCAGGTTCAGGGACTGGGTCTGCGTCAGGTCGCCACCTGCGTTCGTGAACGCCATGGTGTCATGCGTTCCGGGCAGGGACATGGACGCGAGGCCCGTCGAGTCGGGGAACGCGGCCATCCAGTTCGGGTGGCTCGTCTCGATGCTGCCCGAGTGGTTGTAGTAACGCCCGCCCGCGGAGGCGGGCAGGGCCAGGGTGAGCAGCCCGAGAACGAGGAACATCGCCGCGCCTTGTGGGCGCACGGTGGGACGTGGGGAAGGGGTCATGGGACCTTCCCTTCTACCTGGAATCCTCGTTTTTCCGGAAGAAGCCTTTGAGTCAAGGTTTCCTGCCGTGCAGTCGTTATGGAGGAAGGAGGAGGTGACGGATGCACGAGCGAGGTGAGGTGCCCCTGTTCCGGCTCGAGGCGGAGGGCGGCGGTCCGCGCGGCACGCTGGATGCCTGGCAGCGGCGCGACATGCTGGTGGCCCTGCTGCATCCCGGCTGTGACGTCTGCCAGGCGCTGCATCGGATACTCCAGGAGCGCGCCCCGGGCCTGCGCACCGGGGAAGCCGAGGTGATGGCAGTCGTGCCCCAGGGCGCTGCCGGCGTGCAAGTGCCTCCAGGTGCGCTGGTGGACGTGGAGGGCCGGGTCTCCCGCTCGTTGGCGGAAGCTTTCGGCGGAGAGGGCCGCCTGGGAATCGCCAGCCGCTTCGGCGGGCTGTACGCGGCGGTGGACATCCACTCCGGCCCCACGCAGCGTGTGCTCGACGAGGCGCTGGAGTGGCTGGACCTCGCGCAGCGGCAGTGCGGTGAGTGTCAGGCTCCGCTGGCCTGGGACTGACCCGGCGAGCGCCCGCGCCTGGCAGCCACGGTTCATCGTCTCGAAGTCCCGGCGCCTTCGAGGAGCGGCTCACGCTTCGCGGGGGAGCACTTGCGTCTCCGTGACACACGGATGCGTCCCCGTGGCACGCATCCGCCACGCGGCTCCAGCCCATGTCCGAAGCCGCCCCTCTGAATCGTTGGCTCCACAGTGAATGGCCCGCGATTTGCTCAGGATGCCGGCATGGCCAATTACTATGACGGTGAGCTCTATTACGTGAAGGTGCGCCGGTTCGTTGACGGCTCTCCAGACCGGCAATTTCTAGGCTGGCTGGGGCTCGGCTCGAAAGACGGGTATGCAAGCTATATAGACAAGAATTCAATCCCGCCGCAGGACCGGGTGCTGGCGGTCCAGTGGGTGGGCCTCCTCCCAGAGGGCGCTCCACCAGCCTCCGCACCACGATATCTGCGCGCCCTCAACTACCCCGGTGGAGCACGGTTCCTGGGCGGCTCGGGGGAGAATGGGTTCTATTGCTACTGGCACGAAGGCGACTCCTCCGGTGGACCCGGCGAGAATTATGCCTTGACGCTCATTCCCCTGCCCGACTCCAACGAATGCCTCGTGCGCCGCTACAGCGACAATGGCCCCGTCTATACCTACGACGATGACTACATGGGCTATTGGAAGTCCGGCAATGAATTCGAAATCACGTTCGAGTTCATCCCGGCCGCCCGGTTCAGCACGAAGCATGAGCACTGGATGAGAGACAACAACGCCACGATCGGCGCGCGGCATCTGTCGGAGATCGTCATCCCCGGCAGCCACGATGCAGGCTGCAGTCAGATCCGCCGGCCTCTGGGCAATGTCACGAGCCAGACGCAAGGGCTGGAGATCTACGACCAGCTGATGGCGGGCTCACGCTATTTCGATCTGCGGGCGTGGCAGGACACAGACAAAGCCTGGAAGATCTACCATGGGAAGGATTGGTCGACCGTCTCTTTGCAGAACGCGGTCGACCAACTGAGCAGCTTCTTGAGCAAGCACCCCAGGGAAGTGGTGCTCGTGTCGCTGCTGCTCGAGGATCAACCCGGCGTCTTCGACAACAAGCTGAAGGGTGCCTGGCAGTTGGTCTTCGACAAGCTTCACCCGTATCATCTGAATTACGAGGACCCGAACGGCGCTCCTCGAGATTTCAGCAGAATCACCCCGGACTTCCTGTATGGCCTCGGCAAGAACCTCCTGCTCTTTTCCTGGGGGCAGGCTCAGTCCTGGTCCTACACGAACAGCGACGGCCAGGCGATAACCGCATCACCCTGGAGCTCCGGACGCGGAACACACATGGATCTCGACGGTGTGTTCGTCGATGACGCGGCGGCCACCGCGCAAGACATTCTTGGCGCCTACCAGCGCTACACCAGGCCGCAGGGGAGCTGCTGGATACTCCACACCAACACGCCCTGGCAATTCAAGCTGGCCACCGATTCGATCTACGCGAAACACTTCAGGAATACTCCCCAGCTCACCCGTTATTTCAATTCCAGGACCATGGGGCTTCCCAAGGCAAATATCATCAACATCGATTATGTCGGAGACGTTGTGAACGGCTCCAACCTGGTCGAGGCCGTCATCAAGAGCAACCTCTGAGCCAGCAGCGGTGAGCACGAGCGCGCGGAGCTCCACCGTGCCTCACCCCGAGACGGCCTTCCTCACAGCCGGACGTTGAGTGTAGCGCTGGAGGTACTCCACCAGCAGGGCTGCCCGTCGAGCAGCCCTGGCGTGTTTGCCAGGTGGAGGGGCCGCGCTCATTGGTGCCCGCGGGGCATCGACAGCTCCCAGGCCCCGCGGGGTTGGCCCACACCGTCACCTTGCAGGTGTGATGGGAGCAGGTGCGGGTAGGGGAGGGGCTCGGCGTAGGCGGTGCCACAGTCCGAGGGCGTGCCCGCCCGCCGCGCGACGGCGCCGCATGTCAGCGGGGAGTGCTAGCAATGCTGCCGCTCCGCCATGCGAAGGCACTTCGCGGCGGGGGCACATCCTTCAACCTGAAGAGGAGCACTCCAGAATGTATTGGCGTCAAGGACTGGGAGCGATGCTGGCGGCGGCCGTGGGCCTTTCGGCGGGTGACGCATCCGCGGAGCCGGGCAAGCACACGTGGAGCCGCAGCTTCGGAGACACCGCGCAGCAGTGGACGGAGGACGTCGCGGTGGACGCGGCGGGCAGCACCGTGCTGGTGGGCCAGTACGGCGGCACGGCCTTCACCCTCGGCGGTGGCGTGCTGCCGCCCAACAACTATTACTACAACCTGTTCCTCGCCAAGCTGGACGGCGCGGGCGCGCACGTGTGGAGCCGAGCCATCCCCGGCGTCAGCGATGACGACTTCGGCTTCGTGTCCTACGAGCGCAGGCTGACCGTGGACGGCTCCGGCAACATCCTCATCGCCGGCAACTACTACGGCGCGCCGGACTTCGGCTGTGGCCCGCTGGCCCAGGCCCGCGGCAGCGTGTTCGTGGTGAAGCTGGACGCGTCGGGCGCGTGTGTGTGGAGCCGGGGCTTCCCGGGCGCCTACGTGGAGAGCCCGCGCATCACGGTGGACGGCACCGGCCGGGTGGCCGTGACCGGCTTCTTCAATGGCACGCTGGACTTCGGAGGGGGCCCTCTGTCCAGCACCCAGGGCCTCTTCCTGGCGCGGCTGAGCGCCACGGGCGGCCACCTGTGGAGCAAGCGCTTCGAGGCGACGGAGGGCACCCTGGCCCCCGGCGCGCTGGGCGTGGCCGCGGACAGCACGGGCAACGTGTTCCTCACCGGCGGCTTCAGCGGCTTCCTGTCGCTCGGCGGCACCCCCATGCGCAGCCGTGGCGGGCAGGACCTGTTCATCGGCCGGTTCAATCAGACGGGGGGCCTGAACTGGGGCCGCCGCTTCGGTGACGCCGTGGACCAGGTGGGCCATGGCATCGCCGTGGACGCCACCGGCAACATCGTCCTCACCGGCGGCTTCGGCGGCGTCATGGCCGTGGACACCGTCTCCCTGACGGCGCAGTCCGCGTCCGACGCCTTCGTGGTGAAGCTGGACCCCACAGGCCACGGCACCTGGGGCCGCCAGTTCACGGACGCCTCCGGCACGCAGCTCGGCACGCAGGTGGCGGTGGACGCGGCGGGCAACATCGCCGCCAGCGGCCAGTTCACGGGCTACATCAACCTGGGCGCCGGCCCGCTGGACCTCGAGGGCAACGTCAAGCGCTACGTCGCGAAGCTGGACGGCACGGGCGCGCTGGTGTGGGGCCTGGGCTTCGTGAACGAGGGCTACGACTTCGACACGCGCATCGCGGTGGACGCCGCCGGGGACGTGCGCGTGGCCGGCAGCTACACCGGCAACGCCTGGTTCTACGGGGACGCGTTCTCCTCGCAGGGCGGCTCCGGCTACTACGACGTCTTCGTCGCGCGGTTCCGGGACTACTGAAGTCCCTTCGGCGTAAGACGTGAGGCTCCGGGGCCGGAGGTCGCTGATGGCAGCGGCTTCCGGCCCCGCGGTCCTGACCGGCTCCCACTCCATCACCTTCCATGCCTGGGCAGAGTCCGGTGTCCGGCATTCGAATCCATCCAAGACATGAGTTGCGAACGCCAATAGGGCCAAGGGCCGGAGCGTCCGGCGCCAGAGCAGATGCCTGGCGCCGGGTCTTCTCCGGCGCGAGGGCCACCGCAGGGGTTCCTGGTTCTCGACGGTAGCGCCCTACGCGGGCCGCCCTTCGTCTGGCTCCAGCCACGAGCGGGGTGATAGCGGCAGCGCGCCGGAAGGCACTCTCGCAAAGCGGGGAATGTTGGGGTACTCGCGCTGCGTGGGCATCCCGCTGAGCTCCGCCAGCCGCAGCAGCGTCAGGCCGTTCACGAATAGGGCGCCATCCGTGCGGCGTGCATCCTCGGAGTACGCCTCCTTCTGACGAAAGAGGCGGGAGCGTTCCTCGATGCTTGAGCGCAGTGCTTCGTCGAAGCCTCCGGCATCACGGCGCAGGACCGCCTGGCACACCTCGAGGTAGGGCGCATGCTCGCCCTCGACCACCTGCGCCCAGCGCATCATCAGCGCTGGGAAGTCATGCGCCTCTCCCGCGAAGAGATGCAGGAAGCACTTCTGCATGAACCGGTGGAGCAGGAAGTCATCCTCATACTCGTACCGGGGGTCGCACCGGTCCGGTGTCAGCCTTGCCAGTTCCGCCGCCAGCTCCAGCTGCCCGGCGGCGACCGCGTCGGCGAACGAGAAGTTCTTGCTCGCGCAAGTCGTGCGGGGATGGAAGGTGCGGCCGCTCGCGGCGAGCCGCAGCAGATGGACCCGCACGAGCCCGGACTTGCAGAGGTAGAACTGGAATCGATCGGCACGTGCCTCGGAGAGCAGCGCGCACAGCGCAAGGCGGTGATACATGAGCGCGGCCGCATGATAGGCAAGGCCAGAACCCTCGCCCTCACCCTGGGAGGAGATTTCCTCCAGGGCCGCCTCCAGGGTGAACTGGGCGTTGTCTTGAATCGTCTCGAGGTCCATGGCTCACGCAGGCATCGTGGTCAGACCACACGGCACTGCTCGCCCATGGCGATGTACTGGATTCCGGTGATGCCGTTCTGCTCCAGCACCGAACGCAGATCATCACGGATGACGAGCACCCGGGGCATGACCTCCAGGCGAAAGAGCCTTGCCTCGGGCGGAACGCGCTCGGGGTCCAGCGCGAGCTTGAAGAGCGCTTCGAACTTTCCGGGAGAGATGATGGAGGGTTCTCCCTCCGTCTTCGCCATGTCGGCGCAGTCCTGGGTGCCAATGACGTTGGCGATGAAGCAGTCCTGAGCCGCGACGCGCCCTTTGTGGTTGTAGAGCGCGAAGGAAAGGAACTCGATCTCCACCCCTGCTTCCTTTTCCAGCAATGCCTTGAGCCGGCCGCTGACCATGTGTTTCAGGAGCGTGTTGGGGATGAGATCCGGAACGACCATTCCCCGGAAGCGGTTGGACATCTGCAACCGGACCCCCGAAGGATAGGTGTCCCCCATGCGAATTCCCTCGCTCGCGGCCCATGCGGTCTTCTTCAAGGGCCGTGGCAGGTCATCAATGAGGCAGTTCTCGTCATTGATGGTTTGATTCAAGATGAAGTAGGAATGTGTCGCGTTCATGCTGGGAGGCCGGAAGGGACGGAGAAGACCTGGGAGGAGGCCGAAGGCCGTTCAAAGAGCATCATCCACGGTGACATACTTGAACTTGCCCGTCAGCCCCAGGTTTCCCTTGGCCCGGAGCAATGCCCTCAGTTGCTTGGAGTGTTCATCCAGCTGGTTCCTCCAGGGCTTGCCTTCGGTCTCCGGGCAGTCAATTTTCTTGCTCTGCGCCTTGCGCAGTTGATCGCCGAGGCTGCTGACGCGTGTCTGGACTTCCGCGCTGTATTTCTTGTGACTGTTGGTATGGGCGGGCAGCAGGTAGACCCAGCCCATCAGCTGCTGCGTCGGGAGGATGATGATGTTGATGCCCTTGTGGACGTTGTACTTGAACTGCTGGAGCAGGCTGATCGTCTCTTCGAAGACGAGGTAGAGGACATCTGTCGGGATGACGTGGTGGGCTTCATGAGGCCAGGGCTTGTCAGCATTGGGCCAGAAGTTCTTGGTGCCCTCCGGCCCCATGTCCCAGGCCCCCGCTGTCAGGAAGGGATTGTTGTCCTTCTTCTTGCCGGCCATGCGCATCCTGAGGTTCAGCCGATTGCCCGCTTTCGTGGCCGCCTTCGTTTCATTGGGCTTGGGCTTGTATTTGAAGCCCAGTGCATCATCGAGCCTCTGGCGCTCGGGCTTGCCTTCCTCATGGAACTTCAGGTTGTACCAGCCCGAGTCATTGGCCAGATGGTACGTGATGGCATTCTCTTTGTGGTTATGCCCTTTGAAGAGGCACTTTCGCTGGCCGTAGGGTGGCTTCCGTGCATCCGTCCACACGCAGCGGGAGACACAGCCGTTGTTCACGCCGTGTTGATGGCTGTCTTTCGTGGCCATCTTGGCCAGGTGGCGATTCTTCTCGGCGGTCTTCGCCTTGCCCTCGGCGTTGGCCTCCGCGTCCGCGCGTGCCTTGGCTTCCGGATGCGAGTCCGGGGTGCCGGCCGCCAGCTTCTGGGACTGCTGGGCCTCTTCCCGGGCCTGCCGGGCCTTATCGGCGCGGTCCTTGTACTGCTCGAAGGCAGCGCGAAGAGGATCGATCTCTGCCATGACGTCACCTCTTCAAGCCTGAAGGCTGTTGGCTGTCCTCGATGAGCACGGCGCCCCGGGCCTCGTCATCGCCAAGGAGCAGCACCAGGGCCGCGTGGGCTCGCGCGTAGCCACGTGCGAAGCCCCGTACGGCCATGCACACCGAGGCGGCCCCCGTCGCGGCGCCCAGTTCTCCGAAGGATGCCGGGGGATGCCAGTGTCTGGGCTCTTCGTGCAGCAGGGTGTCCCGCATCCGGATGAACGCATTTCCGTAGTCCCGAGCCCGGAACTCGTCGCCGTTGAGATTGGCGATGACCAGCTCTGGACGTGCCCTCGATGCACCGAGGCAGTTCCTTGCCGCTGCCGTGAGCGCGGCGCCCGAGGGAACGGCCTCTGAAAACCGGTTGGAGGGCTCCTTCACGAGGGAGGCGCCTGCCAGCTGACCTTCGACGCGAGCACCGCGCGCGCGGGCCACGGAGGCGCGCTCCAGGAGTACGAAGGATGCGGCCTCTCCCGGGAAGAAGCCGGAGGCTTTTTCATCCGTCCGCAGCAGACCCAGCTCATGGAGGGCCTTCAGCGCGGGCCCGGACACGCACGAATCGATGCCGCCAACGATGCATCGGTCCAGCTCGTGAGACCGAATTCGCCGCACCGCCTGTTCCACGGCCTCGCAGAAGGCAGCGGGCCCTCCGAAGAAACAGGAGCGCAGCGCGGGAGCAATGGCCAGCTTCCGCAGCGACAGCAGCGACGGGACCAGGTAGCCCTCCTGCCTTCGCCGGAGCTCCTGCTGTTGGGTGAAGTGCGCCTGAAGCTCTTCCCAGGCCACCTCGTCCGGAGCGGGGCCTTCCCCCAGCAGCTGGAGCTGGCGGAGCCAGAGCGCGTGAAAGCCGCCGGGGAGGCATAGGAAGAATCCCGTACGCATGTGGTGCTCGGAGCGAAGGCCCGCATACGCAATCAGGTCTTCCAGCGCCGCATCTCCCAAGCGGAGCAGCCGCCCGATCCCTTCGAAACCATCGGTGAAGCCGCCCACGGCATGCCCCTTCAAGGGGATGCTCTCCAGCGTGTCGAGGTCCGCCTCCTCGATATCGAGCTGCGTCCATCGGGTCACCCCCGCCCGCGCGGACGCACAGCTCGTGACCACGTCCAGCCCCACCGAGGTCGTCAGCCCCAGGCCGGTAATGGCAATGGACTCTGAAGGGATTCTCGCGGGCGTCATGCGGCTGGAGGCGCTCCCGTGTTCCGTCCTGGGACCTGCCTACATGTCCTCCTCACACACGCCGCACTTGGGTTTCTCCTCCGAGTCGCTCATGGCCATGACAGGCCCTTGCATGACGGGGAACGGCGGCGTGTTCTTGTCGTTGTGGAGCATGAGGTCAAAGGCGCGTGCCACGTTCTTTCCCTCGAACTTCACGTCGAAGGAGTAGTTGATGAACTCGGCTTTGCCCTTCGTCTTGCCGGAGGCCACGCCACCGCCGGCGGTGCCCGCCTCGTCGCCGGTGCTCGTCTTGAAGTTGGAGTCCTTGACGCACACCGGGTTGCCAGCCACGGATACGTTCTTGGTGCCCTTGTCCGTATCCGAGGACTGGGCGATGTTGGGGTACGGAATGGGGACGGGGCCCGCCGGACTGGGCGTCTTGCACACGTCCGGGAAGGCCGAGGTGACACCGCCGCTGTCCTTGGTCACCACGGACATCTTGTTCACACCGGTGTTGACGGGCATGGCTTCCCCTTGAACGAGAGGCCAGTGTATCACACGGCATCCGCGGCTTGGAGGCTGGGAATCTCCCCGGGTGGCGCCCGCAAGAAGGTGGGCTCTCCCGTGGACTTTCGTGGGACTGCTCAAGCTTGTCGCTCGAGTCGCGCGCGGCGTCAGTCCTCCTCCAATTCCACGGAGACCGCGTGCCGGCGCAGGTCCGCGAGCTGCGCGTCATCTGGCGGCACCTGGTCGGCCACGTCCGGCGTCACCGAGACCACGCCGGGGATGGCGCGCAGGGCCTCAGCGGTGCGCAGGACGAACTGCTCGCGGTCGGCGACGGAATCGCTCTTCTTCTTGCGGGAGACCATGGTGCGGAGCCTCGAACGGGAGGGCCCCATGATGCCGTGCTGGCGCGAAGGCGCCCTGGCTCGAGCCCGCGGGTAGAAGACGCCATGGGGATTGCATCGGCGGGTGGGGGCCACGAACTATGCTGACGCCATGGCGATGCATGAGCGATTCGAAGTCACACGGGGGCAGTGGAGCCTCGTGGGCGAGCGCGCGGGCCGTGGGCCGGCCATGGTGTTCCTGCACGCGGGCGTGGCGGACCGACGGATGTGGCGCGCGGAGCTCGCGGCCTTCGCGCCCACGCACCACGCGCTCGCGTACGACGGGCGGGGGTTCGGAGAGAGCCGTGGTGCGCCCGAGCCCTTCAGCCACGTGGACGACCTCGGCGCCGTGCTCGACGCGGTGGGCGCGCGTGAGGCGGTCCTGGTGGGCTGCTCGCATGGGGGACGGGTGGCGCTCGACTTCACGCTCGCGCATCCGGACCGCGTGCGTGGCCTCGTGCTCGTGGCCCCCGCGGTGAGCGGCGTCGCGGAGCCCTCCCCACC
>NZ_JABBJJ010000388.1 GCF_012933655.1 Pyxidicoccus fallax
GGGTGGTGGGGGGGCTGATGAGGAAGGCAAGGCAGAGGAAGGGGGCGTCAACGGGCCAGGCGAGGGAGCGCACAACACTGGCCCCAAGGTGGAGGAACGCCCTGAAGTCCCCAATGTCGGCGGAGAGGTCAAGGCGCTGGAGATCTAATCAGCCTGGAACCAGGCCCGAGGAGGCGACCTGTGCCGTCGCCCCCCTCTCCCGCCAGTCGCCGCAGGAAGCATTTCGCGAAGCATCACGTCAAGCAAGGAAAGACCACCATGGGTAGCAATAATGTCAGTGTCACATTCACGAACTCCCTCGACTCGGAGTTCACGCTTGGGAAGCTCAATGACGGATTCGCCGTCACCACGCAGTCGCAGGACATGCGGTTCATCCAAAGTGTTTCATCGCCGTTGGCGGGGAACGGCAGCCAGACGCTTTCCGTAGAGCAGGTGAACACGTTCGTCGACAGCGTCAAGAGTGCGAGTCCTCTCGGTTCGGCGCTGGCCAACCCGAGTGGTTGCATCGCGGTATCGGTTGTCTGGACGTGTTACGCTCTGGGACTCCGGTTCGGTATCTCTGCCGATATTTCGTCGACACGCATCGACGCGGTCGGAGGCACGCTCGCCAATGCGCTCAACCAACTGCCGGGCTTCAACGTCTCGCCGCCGTCTCCCTCTGTGACATGGTCCTATCTCGTCGATAACTCGCCGGACGCACCGGGAAAGTGGATCCAGCCATCGTCGCTGACCGCGCCGCTCACGGTGTCTTTCCCGGGCAACGCCGGCTTCGAGCTGGTGCTCACGCCCGTGGTCGATGAGTCATCGATTCAGCTCCAGTGCCAGGTCCAGATGGCGACATGACGGCCCGCGGGAGTCCCCGTCTGTTGCTGGCGTCGTGAGGCCGCCGCGCCTGAGCGGTGGAGTGTGAGCCTGCCCAGTCATGGGCAGGCGGGTTGGCGGCCAACTGTCAGCGCCCGGCGGGGGCCGCGCGGCCCTGCTTCTCCTCCTTCGGCTTCGGGAGCGGAGACACGTGACTGGCGACGAGGCGCCACTTCCCGTTGCGCTTGATGAGCGTGTCGGTGAAGCGCAGCTCGGAGGTGAAGGGCTTTCCACCGGCCACCCCCTTCAGGGAGGTGATGCCGTTCACCACCGCCGTGTCCCCGTAGAGCCGCACCTTCATGTCGTGGTTGCGGAAGACCTCGTAGCGCGGCTCCTTGTTTCGCAGCTCGAGGAGCGTCTGCTCACGCGTCGTCACGTTACCGGACGTGTCGGTGAGGGTGAAGCCGTCGCCGAGGAACCCGGCGGCGAGGCTCTCGTTGCCGGTGCGGAAGGCCTCGCAGCCCGCGTGCAGCGCCTCGATGACGGCGTCCTCCGGCTTCGGAGCGGCGGCGTGCGCGGCCAGGGCGAGCAGCATGAGACACGTGGCGAGGGGCTTGAGCATCGGTTCTTCCTCCGGGCGCGCAACCTACCCGGGCCCGCGAGGTGCCGAAGCCGAAGCCCCTCATGCGTGAAGCGCTTTTCCCGCGCCCGTGGCCCTCGTGCCCGACTCTGGTAGCGTGGGCGGCTTGCGCAGCCAGGCTGCCCAGGAGTGAGGTCCATGCCCGCCAACGTCATCCCCACCGTCGACACCGAGCGCCTCACGCTGCAAGGCCATCGACTCGAGGACTACGAGGAGTCCGCCGCGATGTGGGGCAACCCGGAGGTCACCCGCTACATCGGCGGCAAGCCGTCCACGCGCGAGGAGTGCTGGTCCCGGCTGCTGCGCTACGTGGGCCACTGGGACGTCATGGGCTTCGGGTACTGGGTGGTGCGCGAGAAGGCCACGGGCCGGTTCATCGGCGAGGTGGGGCTCGCGGACTTCCGGAGGGACATCCAGCCGTCGCTCGGAGGCGCGAAGGAGGCCGGCTGGGCGCTCGTTCCGGAGGCTCAGGGCAAGGGGTACGCCACGGAGGCGGTGCGCGCGATGCTGGCGTGGGCCGAGGGCCGGTTCGGCCCCGAGCGCACGGTGTGCCTCATCGACCCGGAGAACGCTTCGTCCGTCAAGGTCGCGAACAAGTGCGGCTTTCGCGAGTTCGCGCGCGGCACGTACAAGGGTGAGCCGACGCGCCTGTTCGAGCGCGTCCCCGGCGCCCGCTGAGCTGACGGACAGATGATGCGCGCCGCGCCGCGAGCGGTCCTGTGGACCCTGGTCTTCGTCACCCCGGCATGTGCCGGCGGCACCGCATCCCGGGCCCCCCTCGGGCTCTATGCGACACGTCCCTTGCCCCAGGCGGAGGGCTCGACTGGGAGCGGGGACGGTCAGGGCTCCCGTCCGCCCTGGCCCTGGATGGCCCCGGAGCAGCTGCGGCCCGACACGGGCACGCAGAGCGAGGAGGAGCTGCTCGGCTGGCTCGTGTCGGGCGACGCCGCCCAGCGGGCCGAGGCGCAGGCCCGGCTCCTGCCCCTCGGTGAGTCGCTGCTGCCCAGGCTGGAGCTGCTGGCCGTGGTCTCCCGGGACGATGAGGCCCGCGCGGGACTGCTGGAGTTCCTCCAGGTCCTCACGGCGCGTCGGGTGCACCCCGACCAGCTCCAGCTCTTTCCGGAGCTGAGCGCGGTGGCGGCGAAGTCCGTGCAGCGGGGGCTGGGGCTCGTGGCGTATTGGGAGGTGGAGCAGGCGCCCCCGGGGCTCGTCGAGGAGCTTCCCGTGAGCCCGTGTGGCGTCGGCCCCCAGCCCGAGTCGAAGCTGCTCATCGAGGGACGCAAGCTGCTGGAGCTGCGAGACAAGCTTGGAACCCTCGGAGGGCTGGCACGGCCGGGACTCGAGCAGCTGTTGTCCTCACCCTCCCCCGTCTCCCGCCTCCAGGGAATGGTGCTGGCGGCGGCGCTGGGGCTCCGCCCGGCTCCGGCCACCCTGGCGCGGCTGCGAGTCGACCCGGGCGAGGTCGAGCTGGACGCGCGCTACGCGTCGTCCGCCTTCATGCCGTCCGATGGCCGGGTGTTCCGGGTGAAGGTCTCCCTCTCCAAGCGCGCCAGCCTCCTGACGAGCCGGCTCGACGCCCCCTGGAGGGAGGTCCGGAACGACGAGCCCTTCGCGCTGCGGGTCGAGGATGGGCTCATGGAGTGGTTCGGCACGGTGCAGTCACCCGCGGCGAACGATGACGTGTACCCCTTCCGCGCAGGGCCTTCTGGAGAGCTCCTCAACAACCTCCGGGCCACGGGCGCCTGGGAAGCGACGGATGCGCAGCAGTACTGGAACCGTGCGCGGCCGCTCTGGCGGCTGTGGTGGAAGCACGTGGGGCCCCGGCCCGATGCCTACGACCGCTTTCACTGGCTCGCGCTCGTTCACAGCCCCCTGGGGTATCAGATCCGCTTCGAGCCCCTGTTGCTCGGTGAGAAGACCGTCCTGCACGTCGCGGCGCCGACGGGCGTGGAGGCGGAACTCCTCACCTTCCCCCACGGCGTCCATCAGCCCGTCGTGGTGCACCGGGGGGCGCTGCCCCTCACGTACAGCTCGGAGAAGCCGATGTCCGGCGTGGGAGTCCGGTTGCGTCTGGGAGAGACATGGGTGGACACAGGGGCGTTCTTCGCGCCTCGCAAGGGCGAGCGAATGACGGTCTGGCTGCAGCCGGAGCTGCTGCGTCACTTCCTGGAGGAATCGCGAGCGCGCAACGGCAAGTGAGCGCGCCCGGGATACGCCGTTCCTACCGCTCCTTCCGCTCGAACCGCAGGTCGCTGAAGACGAAGCCCGTCGGCCGTCCGGCGCCATCACGCGTCACGCGAAGGAAGCCGGCGTCCGTGTTGAACGCGTCGGCGAAGGTGGGCTCGAGCGGATGCGTCCCGACGGCCCGCCCCTTCAGCACCGCCTTCCCGTCCTTCAGCTCGATGCGCCAGGTGGTCTCCAGCTCGGGGCTGTAATACGTCCCCACCAGCGGCTTCCAGTCGTCGCCCGACAGCGTGACCGGCTGCACCCGCTCGAGGACTCCCAGCGTCTCCTCGCCGCGTATCAGCGTCAGCTTCCCGTGGGCGAAGGCGAAGAAGAGCGGGGCTCCCTCCATCTGGAAGCGCTCGCCGCCCACCGCCCGCAGGGGACGGTTGCTTCCCCTGTAGCTGAACTGGAGCTGGCTGTTCTCCTGGAGGAGCCGCACCACGCGCTGCGCGGCCTCGTCGTAATAGAGCCCCGCGTACCGGCCCACGTCCGTGGGGGCGGGCTCCGGCGCGCTCGGCGTTGCGGGCGCGGGAGCCTTCGCCTCCTGCCGCGGCTCGGCCGCGCGGAAGGCGTCGGCCAGGACGACGTCCGCCACCTCATCGGCGAGATTCGGCCGGGCATCCGCCCGGTTGCAGAGGACGGCAATCGAGACGTGCTGCGCGGGATAGCGCGTCAGCAGGGCGCGATACCCCCCCCATGAGCCGGAATGCTGGACGCGCTGCAGGCCGCGGTAGGTGTCCAGGAAGAGCCCCCGGCCGTAGCGGGTGCTGTCGCCCGTGTTCAGCACGCCCCGCTCCTGCATCGCGTCGATGAGGGCGCGCCCTCCGACGCGGGCGCTGTAGAAGTTCTCCTCCCATTTCACCAGCTCGGTGATGCTGGTCTGGACCTGCCCGTCTCCCAGCTGGTTCCAGTTCGACATGTCGAGCTGGTAGCCCCCCTTCTCCTTTCTCGACGGGGCATAGGCCGTGGCGCGGCCGGGCATGATGGCCGTGTGGTCGTCGCGGAAGTGGCTCCGTGTCATGCCGAGGGGCTGGAAGAGCCGCTCCTTCGCGAACGCGGCCAGCGTCTTGCCGGTGACGCGCTTCACGATGAGCGCCGCCAGGAAGTAGCCGGTGTTGCTGTATTCGAAACGCGTGCCTGGCTTGAACCTCAGGGCCCGCTGGCGGGCGATGACCTCCAGGGCGTCGTCGTCATCCGTGACGTCCTCGTAGTGGTAGCCCTTGAGGTGGAGGAGCTGGTTGTAATCACGCAGTCCGCTCGTGTGGTGGAGCAGGTGGTCGACGGTGATGGGCGTCCCGTAGTCTGGGATTTCGGGCAGGTACTTCCGGATGTCATCCGTCAGCGCGAGCTTCCCGTCGTTCGCCAGCAGCACGATGCTCGCGGCGGCGAACTGCTTGGAGACCGAGCCCACGTCGAACAGCGTCTTGGGGGTGATGGGCGTGGCCTGGTTCAGGTCCGCCATGCCGTAGCCCTTGGAGTAGAGGACCCGGCCGTCCTGGTAGATGCCGAGGGCACAGCCCGGGCTCGAGGGGCTGTCGTAGGCCTTGAACACCGCGTCGATGCGGGCCGGCTGGATGCGGACGGGCGGAGGCGTGGCGGCAAGGGCCGGAAGCGCCGCCATGAAGCAGACGAGTCCGACAACCGTGAGGCGCGGCGAGATGGGCATGGGGTGTCCTTCCAGAAGGACAGAGCCTGCCGGGACACTCCGGGCCGCCGCAAGCCAGAAGGCGCCGGGTGCTGGTGTTCCTCACGGCACCCGGTCAGTCCCGCCCACTCCCACCGACGCCGGGAGGAAGCTGGAGCGAGGCGCAGACCACTCGGAACGGCGCAATCAGTTGGTCGAACTGTTCCTTCATGCCCTCGCGCAATCCGGGTTTGACCTGGGCGACAAGCTGCAGCCCGCTCTGCAACTGCTGGAGTGCGGGTATGCACTCGGCCTGCAAGAGTTCCGTCTGCGTCCACAACAGGTACGTCTCCGCGTTCGTGCGGACCGCGTAGTCCGGAGACGGAGCGTGCCGGGTGGTCACCTCGATGGTCCGCTCGTAGGTCTCCCGACCCTTGGTGAGATCTCCCCGTGTGAAGGCAATGGCCGCCAGGCCGCGCAGCGCGACGACCTCGTCGATGACGTTCTTCTTGCCCTCGAGCGCTTCCTTGAACAGAGCCTCCGCCTGGTTGAAGTCCCCCTGGAATATCAGCCCATGGGCCACCAGCCCGTACTCGATGGAGTACACCTGCCCGTTGAGCTCTCGCAGCTCCGCGAGCAGCTCCGAGGCGTGACGGATGAGCATGTGCTGCTCGGCGATGACGTAGCCGCCCACCGGGCTGGGCTGTGACGTCCCCGTCTCGGCGGAGATTTGGAGCCTCAGCTTCACGTCCTCCGCCGGGAGGGTGTAGAGGCGTTGGAGCACCGCTCGCAGCTCGGCCCGCGTGTTGCTGATGGCTTCCTGCCGGAGGCGCTGCTCGCCGATGAACGTCGTCAGGAGCGCCAGGAAGAAGGTGAGGATGGCCACGAGCTGCGCCCCCACCACGTACCAGCGTTCGTTCTCCGCGGTCCCCACCCGGCTCCACAGCTTGTCGAACCAGGCCTTCTTCGGCACAGGAGTGCCGGCGCCAGAGTGCGTGTGCTCCTTCCCTGCTCCCCCTGCCTCGGATTGGTTCATCGCGGGACCCGCAAGCTGGCGTGTCACAGCTTACGTTCAGCGCACTGGCGCAGGAGGCAAGCACCAAGGGCTGAAGGGCTCGAAGGCCACGCGCCCGGAAGGACTTCGAGCCCAGGGCTCGTTGACGTCCATGGCGTCCCCGATGATGGCGGTATCCTCACCGCGAGAGGTGGACACGGCGCGGAGGAATGGGTCGGCCGCGTCGTGTGCTCGCTCGGCGCACGGACGCGCGGCCGGGGGCCGGGAACTCCCGAACCCGCCGGCGTGACCTGCGGACTGGCGAACAGGGTAGCCCCTGAAGGCCCCTAGGCAGTCTCCAGGACGGCGCGCACCTTGAGTGCGCCTCACACCCTTCTCCCTGGAGAGATGACATGGCGATGACTCCCAAGAACACCGACCTGCCCAACAACACTGGCGACCTGAACCGCGGTGGTACGACTGGCAACACCGGTGATGACCTGACGGGCAGCCGTGGCACCCGGCCGCAGGACACCGCCGGCAGGCAGACCTACGGGATGGGCAGCGGGTTGACTGGCACCTCGGGCACCTCGGGGCTGGGCCGCGACTTCTATCGCGAGGCGCTGGCTCGCGGGGCAGGCAGCCGTGGGCGCGAGGACTCCCGCTACTCCGACCGCCGCGAGGACTACGGCAGGAATTACCGCGGAGAGACTGGCACCTACAGCGCCGAGCGCATCGGCGTGCCGCAGGGCCGCGAGGAGGGCTGGCGCGACCAGTCCCGCCGCTACGAGCAGGAAGGCGAGACCTACCGCGGCGGCTACGAGGGCACGCGCGGACAGCCGTCCTACCGCACCGAGGACTGGAACACGCAACGGCCCGCGGAGCGGTATGACGTCAACTACGAGCGCCGCTACGAGGAGCAGCCCGAGCGCGGTGGCCGGCCCTCCGGACGCACCATGGCGCTCGCCGCCGCGGGGCTGGGTGCCGCGGGCGTGGGCCTCGGCCTGATGCGCCGTGGCCGCTGGGCGAAGGAGCCCCTGTGCGCCAGCGACGTGATGAGCCGCGGCATGAAGACGGTGCTGCCCGAGCAGACGCTGCGCGAGGTGGCGCGGCTGATGCGCGAGGAGAACGTGGGCATCGTGCCGGTGACGGACATGCAGGGCCGGCTGCTCGGCGTGGTCACCGACCGCGACCTGGTGGTGCGCGCGATGAGCGAGGACCGCCAGCCCTCGCAGGTGCGCGTCTCGGACATCATGTCCTCGGAGGACCTCGAGGTGGCCACCCCGGACGACTCCATCCATGACCTCATCGAGCTGATGGGCCGCAAGCAGGTGCGCCGCATCCCGGTGGTGGAGCGCGACAACCGCCTCGTGGGCATCATCGCCATGGCGGACATCGCCACGCGCGCCGAGTTCGACGAGGAGCTGCAGGAGGCGCTCGAGCGCATCTCCTCGCGCCGCTCCTTCTGGTCCCGCCTCGGCTGAGGCGGCGCCCCCCGAGTGCCTTCAAACAGGCGCCGGGCTGAACTAGAAGACGTTCCATGGCGCCCCGGCCCCTCGCTCCGCGTGAGCGTGGGGCCGGGCCACGTCCCTGGAGCCTCCGAGCGTGTCGCCCACCTCTCCCCGACGTCAGCGCAACAGCCTGGAGCCGCCCCGCTCCTGGTGGCGGCAGTTCCTGGACTTCATGGAGCTGTCCACTCCCGAGGGGCGGGGGGGCCTCGCGCTCCTGCTCGTCCTGCTCGTCGTCTGCTTCGGGCCGCTGTTGCTGCTGGCGCTCCTGGACGTGAGCGGAACGGCCCGCAAGGCCCTGGTCGCCCTGGGGCCCGTGTCCATCTGCCTGGGGCTCGCCGGGCTCGTCCTGGTGTGTGGCTACCGGTACGGTGACGCGCTCAAGTGGTCGCGCGGCCAGACGTGGGGGCTCGCCGCGCTGTTCCTGGGCATGGGCCTGCTGGGCGGCCTGGGGCTGTGGTTCAGCGAGGGCTGACGAAGCGCCTCAGCCCGCCTCCGCCCCCTCGAAGGTGACCTTCGCCTTGTTCATGACGTACTCCACGGCGAGCAGGTACCAGGCCAGCTCCGTCAGCCGTTTGGTCGTCTCCGGCGTCTCGCGCAGGGCGGCGTGGACGTCCTCCGCGGTGAACCCGAAGGGCTCCATATAGGTGCGGATCAGCTCCTCGAGCTTCTCCGGGGTGAGCTGCAGCTTCTCGGCCTCGGTGACGGCCTTCAGCGCGATGCCGATGTGCAGCCGGCGCTCGGCGTCCGCGCGCGTGGTGGGGTCCGTGAGCCAGCCCCGGAGCGCCTCCTGCTGCTCCTCGACGTCGAACTGGTACTCGACCATGGCCTGGCCCTCGGCCTGGACCCAGCGGCGGCGGAGCTCCTCGTCCACCACCGCCCGCGGCAGCTCCACCGGAGTGCGCCGGGCCACCTCGTCCAGCACCAGGTTCTGGGCCTGCACCCAGAGCTGCCCCGCGAGCTCGTCCTCCAGCTCCTCTCGGAGGTTGACCATGACCTCCTCCAGGGTGCCGCCCATCCCGAGCTTCTCCAGGAACTCGGAGGAGGTCTCCGGCAGCATCGTCACCTGTCGGGCGGCCACGATGTCCACCAGGAAGCGCGCCGGCTTCCCCTGGAGAGACTCCACCGGGTAGGTGTCCGGCAGCACGAGGGCCATCTGCATGGACTCGCCCACCTTGCCGCCTTCCACCAGCGCCTCGCAGAACCCGGGCAGCGCCTCGATGGGCGCCAGCTCCGTCGTCATGCCGAAGCGCGCGGAGAAGGGAATGAGCTTCCCGTCGCAGTAGCCCACGATGTTGAGCTGCACGTCGTCGCCCATCTCCAGCGACTCGCCCTGCTGACGCTCGCGCGTGGTGGCCAGGGCCCGGCGCTTCTCGTGGAAGGCGCGGAGCAGGTCCTCCTCGGTCAGGTCGTCCGGGGTGGGAACGCGCACGGAGATTCCCTCCAGGGAGGGCGCCTCCACGCTGGGGAGCTTGAGGGCCTCGGCGGAGGCGGTGCTCACCACCGGGCTGATCTTCAGGAGGCGCTCGACACCCCGGCCTGGTCCTTGAGTCCCTTGCTTGCTGCTCACGAATGCTCCTGGGAGATAAGCGTGCCAGCGTCCGCGCCAATGGGGGATAAAGCGACGGCTCGGCATGGACCTAGGCATAGTCCAGCCGAGCCGCTCTGACAAACCGCGAATGGATGGCCGCTGATTAGAAGAAGGCGCCCACGATGCTGGACACCGTGGAGACGGCGGCGCCCACCTGGCTGACGATGGGGATGTTGGTGGCCGCGGCGACGGAGCCCACGGCGGTGATGACCGAGGTCACCTTCTTGCCCGTGCTGGCGTTCTTGTCCATCAGCGTCGCGCCCGCGTTGGCCACGTCGACGGCGGCGATGGCCACGTTGACGCCCGGAGCGAACCGGCCCAGCGTCTTGGCGGCGGTGCCCGCGGCGGCCTTCGCGCCCGCCTTGACGGCGGCCTCACCGGCCTCGCGGCTCACCGTGCCCAGCGCGGCCTTGGCGGCCGAGCGCGTGCCGCTGCCCAGGATGCCCTGGGCCAGGGTGCTGCCCGCCTTCGCGGCGTCGCCCGCGGCGGAGCTGATGGCCCGGCCCACGTTCTTCACCGTGCCACCCTCGAAGATGCCCTTGGTGGCGGCGTTCTTGACGGCCTTGAGCACGTCGTCGCTGGCGTTGGGGAGGGACTTCTTGAAGGCGTCCACGGCCTTCATCCCGGCGTCCAGCTTGCCCTTCATGATGGTGCCGCCGAGCACGCCGCCCATCACCTTGCCGCCGACGATGCCGCCCGTCGCGGCGGTGATGCCGGCCTTGGTCGCGTCCAGCGTCGACCGGGTGGCCGTGATGATGTCGTCCTTGCTGCCCGTGCGGATGGCCTGGCGGATGTCCTTGACGGCCGTGGCGCCCGCCATCACCGCGCCGGGGATGCCCGCGTAGCGCATGGTGGCGTTCATCTGCGCGCCGAACTTGCTCAGGCCCTTGAACCCCTTGTCGAAGGTGGGGTTGCGGATGAACTCCAGGTTCGTCTTCCCGAGCAGACCCTCGGCGCCGTTCTTGATGTTCTTGATCTGCTGGAAGGCGTCCTTGGTGAACCCGATGGCCTTCGAGCTCTTGGTGGCGACCGCGACCCCG
Organism: Pyxidicoccus fallax; assembly: GCF_012933655.1. Lineage (GTDB taxonomy): Bacteria > Myxococcota > Myxococcia > Myxococcales > Myxococcaceae > Myxococcus > Myxococcus fallax. Next base: position 10,425 of record NZ_JABBJJ010000388.1, read on the forward strand.
CCCTTGATGAGCTCCTTGTTGTCCTCGTAGGTCTTCTTGACGGTCTGCTGGACGTTGGTGCGAACGGTGTTGAAGGTCTTCTTGATGTCGGGGAAACCCATGGGGGGCCTCGCGAAATTATGGATGATGGAGCTTGCTTGATTATCGGAGCCCACGTGCCGGAGTTGCTTGGGACCTGACTCTTTTCCGGGCCACGCGGGGCGCGGGCGCAGGTGAGGCGCCAAGGTCTCGGAATCATTGGGCTCGGTTGGCGAGCATCCCCCGCACCTCGGCGACGAGGAGGTCGGGCGTACCTCCCCACACCTGACGGTGCAGCAGCAGGGCCCAGAGGATCAGCACGGCCGTCCCCGAACCGCGAGCCACGTCGCGCCCAGTGCGAGCGGGGCGAGCGCCACGGCCCGGTAGCGCGGCCACTGCTCGGCGACCGGGTGCCGCTAGGGAACCCGGGCGGCCACGGCACCGTAGGGCTCGCGGTAGATGTCCAGCCCCTCGTGCAGGAAGAGCCACGTGAGGTGCGCGTGGCGAAGGTGATCCGTGTAGATGCCGGACAGGTCTCCGTAGGCGCTGCGGCTCATCAGCGGCAGCACCGAGCACGCGAGCAGCGACGCGAGCGCGAGCCCCACGAGCGTGGACCGGGCGGGACGGGCGAGGGGCCGGGAC
>NZ_JABBJJ010000389.1 GCF_012933655.1 Pyxidicoccus fallax
GAGGGCGGGTGACGGGGCTGGTGCTGCTGAACACGTCGGTGCTGACGCCGCGCGCGTTCAAGACCACGGCGTTCCACCGCTTCTCGCACCTGCCGGCGGTGAGCGACGTGGCGTTCCGCCTGCTCAACTTCCCGGTGCCGGTGCTGGGGCGGACGCAAGGAGACGCGCGGAGCATCTCCGGCGACGTGGCGCGGGCGTACGCGTGGCCGCTGCGGCACGTGGTGGACCGGGCGGCGCCGCTCGCGCTGGCGCGCATGGTGCCCAACCGCGAGGGACACCCCACCGTGGCGGAGCTGGCGGAGGGCGACGCGTGGGTGCGTGGCTTCGAGGGCCCCGCGGAGCTGGTGTGGGGACTGAGGGACCCGATTCTCGGACGCGCGCTGAAGCGGCACCGCGAGGCGCTGCCCCACGCGCGCGTCACGGAGACGCAGGCGGGACACTTCCTCCAGGAGGAGGTGCCCGAGGACATCGCCGCGGCCATCCGCCGCGTGGCGGGCGTGGCGCCCGAGGGAGCGTGATGGAGACCCGCGTCACCGAAGTCGCCCCGCGGGACCGATGATTCGCGCCCTGGCCGCCCCGCGCCCGCGCACGCTCGGCCTCATGCACGGGCCCGCATACACCGGTGATTGCGAGCGGGCGCTGAGAGAACTCGCGGCGGCCTACGACTCACGGCTCGACGCGGAGCTGTCCCGCTACCGGGGAGCGCCCCGCGCTCCGTGACACGCCGCGCGCGGCTTCAGTGCAGCCAGGCCCGCGGGGCCGCGGACACCAGCGCCTCGTACGGAACAGCGGTCGTTTCTTCCGTCGTCGTGACCGCCTTGACGGTCAGAATTTCAGCCAGCCGGGCCAGCGGCGCGCACCCGGACAGCCGCTGCAGCTCGCCCTCCGTCACCTCTCCCAGCAGCTCTCCATCGTGGCCGTCCACCACGGGGAGCACGTGCACACCATGGCGGTGCATCACCTGGAGTGCGGCGAGGACCGTGTCCTCGGGGAACAGCGTCACCGCGCGGGAAACGAGAGTCTGAAGCTGGGCACTGCGGCACGTCGTCACGGATGGCCTCCAAGAGCCTGGCGCCAGGCGCCTTCCGTGAGACATCCCTAGCAAGCCCCTTGCCGACCCCGTTCGCTCCGGCTGCAAGGTTGAACTACCAGACACCTCGGCGCACCCGAGGCACCTTGAGGCGCACCCACCCGCCCTCGCTACCGTGCCCTGACTTCATTCCATCTTCTCAAGAGGCCACGACATGACGGAGTCCCCCCGGGAGCACGGACGGCAGGAGCAGCAGGGTCGGTCCTGGGTACCCTGGTTGGTGACGGCGCTGGTGGTGCTGCTGGCCGGCGGCGTGCTGTTCCTCGCCAACCGCGGCTCGCAGCAGGCGCAGGCCCTGGCCGAGCAGTCGCGTCAGGCGGCGGAGGAGGCCGCCAACCGCGCCCGGGACGCGGAGGCCGCGCGCAAGCAGCTCGAGGAGAAGCTGGCCGCCGCCGAGGCCGAGCGCGCGAAGCTGTCCACCGAGAAGGAGCAGCTGAGCACGGAGAAGGAGCAGCTCAGCCAGACGGTGCAGGAGCAGGAGGCGGAGCTGGCGAAGCTCAAGGCCACCTATGACGACCTGCAGGACAAGATGAAGGCGGAAATCGCCAACGGCGCCATCCGCCTGTCGCAGGACGCGGGCCGCATCCAGGTGGACCTGGTGGACAAGGTGCTCTTCGACTCCGGCGACGCGAGCATCAGCACGCGCGGCCAGGAGGTGCTCACGCGCCTGGGCGGCGTGCTCTCCAAGGTGGAGGACAAGCACATCCAGGTGTCCGGCCACACGGATGACTCGCCGCCGTCGCAGAAGCTGCAGGGCACCTTCCCCACCAACTGGGAGCTGTCCGTGGCGCGCGCGGTGAACGTGGTGCGCTTCCTCCAGGAGAAGGGCGGCGTGCCCGCGCGCCGGCTGGTGGCCGCCGGCTACGGCGAGATGCGCCCCATCTCCCCCAACGCCACCCCGCAGGGCCGCGCGCGCAACCGGCGCATCGAGGTGCTGCTCATGCCGGACCTCCCCGCCCAGCGCAACGCGGCCGCCGTGAGGAAGGCGCTCGCGGGCTCCACCGCGGGGAAGAACGCCGTGAAGCCCGCGAAGGGGACGAAGTAGCTCCTGCTACCGGGTTACTTCTTCTTCACCGACTCCAGCAGCTTGCGGAAGGGCTTCTCCGCGGCCGCCGCCGTCTTCTCCGGCGCCGTCAGCTTGAAGAAGACGGCGCCCTCGGGCCCCTCGACGATGGCGCCCAGCAGCCGGTAGCCCGGCTTCGGCGTGGACGGGCCCATCATCGGCCCACCGCCCACGTACGTGCCCTTCACGTCCACCGTCGTGAGGGGCAGGCCGTTGAGCTTCTCCGTCTTCGTCTTCGCGGCCTTGTCCGCCGGCTTGCCGTCCGCCGTCTGGAACTGGCCCACCCAGCGCTTCACGTTGGCGTCCACCGCCCCGCCCTGGCCCTGGCCGAAGTAGAAGACGGCCAGCTCGCCGCCCTCCGCGTCACCCTTGGCCGCGGGAATCTTGTACGTCGCCGCGCGCATGGGCCGCGCGCCCTGCGCCGCCCACTCCGCCGGGGCCGTCCAGCTCAGCCCTCCGGCCTCCTCCGCGTGCGCCACCACCGCCGCGGTCACCACCAGCACACTCAGCAGTCGATTCATGCCCGCAACGTATCCGCCCCGCGGGCCGTGTGCAGCGAACCAGCGACGCCCCGTCTCACCCTCCCGCACGCCCGTGCGGGGCTGACACGACGCGTCAAGTCGCCTGTCTTCCTGGCAACCGAGGGACGTGGTACGCCACGGGACTGAATCGTTTCGAGCAGTCCATCTTTCCAGCAGTCCGACTTTGGACGCGGAGGGGGTTGTACCCATGAGAAAGGTGTTGTTCCTCGGGGCGCTTGCCCTGGGTGCGTCGGCATGTGACCCGGACATCGCGCAGGATCCGCCGCCCCCCGCTGTAGACCTGGTGGTCGCTGAGTTCGACCCCGCGGCGGCGCCCGCCGTCGTCCCCACGCCCAACGACCTGGCCATGCGCAACGGCCTGGTCAACGCGCCCGTCGCGGAGACCGCCCCCGAGGCGGAGAAGTACTTCACGCGCGAGTACCTCAACACGCTCGACGGCTTCCCCACGTCCGTCTCCGCGAGCACCACCGTCAAGGACGCGGACCCCACCACGGTCAACGACGAGACGGTGAAGATCCTCGACCTGTACGCGGGCACGCCGCTGTCGCGCCCGGTGCCGCGGGACGTCGTCATCGGCTACCACGCGGACACCGACCGGGTGAACGTGCTGGCGCCCTCGGGCTGGCCCAAGGGCGGCCGCTACGCGGTGGTGCTCGTCGGCGGTGAGAAGGGCATCAAGTCCACCAGCGGCAAGCCCATCGTCGGCTCGTCGACCTGGGCCTTCGCCAGCTCGCAGGAGCCGCTGGTCACCTGCGAGGACCTGACGGCGCCCAACTGCCGCGCGGCCACCGAAATCATCCCCGCCACGGAGACGGACCCCGCCCGCCGCCTCGCGCAGCAGACGGCCATCGCGCTGCAGCTCGAGCAGCTGCGCCGCAACTACGCGCCCGTCCTCGACGAGGCCGCCCGGAAGTTCAGCATCCAGCGCGAGGACATCGTGCTGGCCTGGACCTTCACCATCATGAACCGGCCGGAGGTCACCTTCGACCTGACCACCAGCACGGTTCCCTTCCCCAACGACCTGCTGCGCGTGCCCGCCCAGGGCCAGACGCCGGCGCACCTGAACCTGCCGGAGCCCGGCCCCGGCGCCTCCCCGCTGGAGGTGCAGCTCATCGGTGGCCTCAACAGCCTGGACGGCTGGTCCACCACGGCGCCCATCATCTCGGAGAACAGCCCGAGCAAGGGCTTCATCGACGCCGCGTTCAACCACGAGGACGTGAAGCTGGGTGACAACGTCCTCTTCATCAACCTGAAGAACCTGCAGGCCCGGCCGAACGTCCGGCTGTGCTTCAACTGCATGTCCAGCGTGGCCGAGGACGGCACCACGCAGACGCTGCCCCAGCTGCAGATTGTCCCCAACGTGCCGCTGGACGAGGCCACCTCGTACGCCGTCGTCATCAAGAAGGGCCTGAGGGACCGGCTGGACCGCCCGGTGGAGCCCACCGCCTCGCAGGTGCTGCTGCGCAGCCCGCACCCGCTGTTCGCCAACGGCAAGAGCCAGGTGTCCGTGCTGCCGGACCCGCTCGCGCAGCAGCTCGAGCAGGCCCGCCTGGGCATGAAGCCGCTGTATGACGCCCTCGAGCAGCTCCAGGGCATCAAGCGCAACGACGTCAACCTCGCGTGGGTCTTCACCACGCAGACCACCCGCCCCATCCTGGAGCGCCTGAACGCGGCGCCCGAGCAGGTGCCCGCGGACCCCATGTACCTGGATGACGTGACCCTGCGCATCAAGGGCCAGATGGAGGCCATCGACCTGGAGAGCGATGACGTGGGCCGCGTCTTCACCGGCGCCTTCGTCTCGCCGTTCCTGCTGAGCGACCGCGACGGCGTGCTCAACCGCGCCCAGCCGCGCATCGACCGGCTGCCCTTCCTGCTGTTCCTGCCCGCCACGGCGGCCCCCGAGACGGGCTACCCGGTGGTGGTCTTCGGCCACGGCCTGACGGGCAACCACACCAACGTGCTGACCGTCGCCAACACGCTCAACAAGAGCGGCTTCGCGGTGGCCGCCATGGACACCGTCTTCCACGGCGAGCGCACGAGCTGCGCGGGCATCACGAGCCCCATCACCATCCAGAACCCGGGCCAGCCCGACATCGTCATCCGCACGCCGAACGAGGCGTGCACCGAGGGCTCCACCTGCGACACGGAGCTGAACTCGCCCACCTACGGCCGCTGCGTCGCCCCCTCCGACGCCGCCACGTGCGACCCGCGCCCGACGGACCCGACCGACCCGGACGCCCTGCACGGCGACCAGGCCTGCACCCTCGTGGGTCAGGGCCGCTGCCTGAGCACCGGCAAGTGCGAGGGCGGTGACTTCAAGCGCCCCGCCCCCGGCCAGGCGCCCTACATCTCCGGGTGGAACTTCCTCAACCTCACCAACCTGTTCGCCACGCGCGACAACTTCCGCCACCACGTGGTGGACTTCGCGCAGTTCTCGCGCGCGCTGGGCACCGCCAGCATCAACGCGCGGCTCCAGGCGGCCGGCGCGGGCCGCCTCAACGGCGCCCAGGTGGACTACGTGGGCCAGAGCCTCGGCGGCCTCCAGGGCCCCCTCTCCGCCTCCGTGTCCAACAAGATGCGCCGCGTGGCGCTCAACGCCGCGGGCGGCGGCCTGGTGGACGTGCTGCTGACGTCCTCCAACCCCACCTTCGTGCGTTACCGGACCGGCTTCAACGACCTGCTGAAGAGCGTGCGTCGCGCGCCGGGCACCCCGGCCTATGACGAGTTCATCACCCTGGCGCGCACCATCCTGGACCCGGCCGACGCGCGCAACTACGCCCAGTACCTGGTGACCGCGCCGTCGGCTCCGGCGGGGCGTGAGGCGTTCATCCAGTACGTCAAGGACGACGACGTCATCCCCGACCCGGTGACGCAGCAGCTCATCACCGCCGCCAACCTCCCCGGCCGGCGCACGGTGCAGTCGTACAGGCTCACCTTCGACTTCCTGAACGCCTTCCCCGCGAACATGCGGGCGGGCATCCACCACGCCTCCTTCGGGCTCGTCATCCCCGAGCTCGACGAGAACGACCCGGGTCAGGCGCAGCTCATCGGCCTGCTGAAGATGGCGCGCGACACGTCCCAGGGCCAGGTCGCGAGCTTCCTCCAGACGGGCACCGCCCCCGCGCCGTAATCACACCCCGCCAGAGGAGACACGACCATGAAGAAGACACTCTCCGTGGTAGCGCTGCTCGCCGCCGGGACGTCCCAGGCCGCGGGTTTTCAAATCAACACCCAGAGCGCCCGCTCCACGGGCATGGGCAACGCGACGGCGGCGTGGCTGACGGACTCGTCGGCCATCTACTACAACGCCGCGAACATCCTCGGTGACAAGAAGCTGGACGTGACGGTGGGCGACACCGGCATCCTGCCCAGCCTCAAGTTCACGCCGGTGGGTGGGACGGAGCAGGGCCAGAAGACGACGCTGTCCCCGCCGCCGCACGTGTTCGCCACGTACCGCGTCATGGACAAGCTGGCGGTGGGCCTGGGCGTCTACACGCCCTTCGGCGCGCGCAGCCGCTGGGTGGATGACTTCACGGGCCGCTTCCGCGCCCGCGAGTCGGCCATGGCCATCTACAACATCAACCCCACGGTGGCGTACCAGGTGCACGAGCGCATCCGGGTGGGCGCCGGCCTGAACATCGGCCGGGGCACGCTGGAGCTCAAGCGCGGCCTGGACTTCGTGGAGAGCGAGGGCAACGTCCACATGGGCGCCAGCGCCTGGGGCGTCGGCTTCAACGCCGGCGTGCAGGGCGTGGTGGTGCCCAAGCTCGTCACGGTGGGCGTGCACTACCGCAGCACCATGAAGCTCGGCTTCGAGGGCAACGCGGACTTCCAGAACATCCCCGCGGAGTTCCAGAGCCGGCTGCCGGACACCCGCGTGGAGGGCGACGTCACCCTGCCGCAGTCCATCGCGGCGGGCATCGCCGTCACGCCGCTGGAGCGGCTGACGGTGGCCTTCGACGCCAACCTGGTGGACTGGTCCGACTTCAAGGAGCTGGCGATTCAGTTCCCGGACAACCCGTCGCTCAACAACCCGCTGCCGAAGCGCTGGAAGGCGACGTGGAACTTCCACCTGGGCGCCGAGTACGGCGTGACGGAGGCCCTGCAGGTGCGCGCGGGCCTCGTCCTCGACCCGTCCCCGAGCCCGGATGACACGCTGACGCCGGACCTGCCGGACGCGGACCGCCTCGCCGTCACGGCGGGCGTGGGCTACAACTTCGGCGTGCTGCGCGCGGACGCGGGCTACCAGTTCGTGTCGCTGTCCGACAAGGAGAGCACCGCGGTGGGCATGCCCGGCACGTACAACGGCACCGCCCACGTGTTCGGCCTGACGCTCGGCTACTCCATGTAGCCACCGGCTTTCGTCCGGTGAAGTCCTGGACGCCCGGGTCTCCCGCATGGGGGCCCGGGCGTCGTCGTTTCCGCGAAGGGGACTTCCTTCAGACGCGCAGGTCGCCGTCGTGCAGCACGCGGCCGGAGGCCAGCACCTGGGCGGTGCGCTGCAGGCGCTCGGTGCCCATGCGCATCAACATGCCCTTGAGGCCCGGCTGGCTGAGCAGGTGCTTCTCGAAGGCGGCGCGCTCCAGGCGCAGCACCACGCCGTCCACGTCCGCGCGCACGGTGGCGGAGACGGGCTTGTCCAAGAGCAGCGAGATTTCGCCGAAGACGTCGCCCTCGCGCAGCTCCGCCAGCGCCACGCGGCGCCCGTTGGGCTGCTCCAGCCAGGGCGTGCACCGCCCGCGCAGCACCACGTAGAAGGCGTCTCCGGGCTGGCCCTGCTTCAAGAGCGCCTCGTTCTTCGTCACGGTGCGCAGCTGGAAGTCGCGGGACACGGCGGCCTTCTGCTCCGGCGTCAGCTTGCTGAGCAGCGGGTTGCTGCGCAGCAGGTTCTCCACCATGCGCCGCCGGTAGAAGGCGTCCACCGCGCCCGCCACCTGCGGGTGCTTCGCGGCGGCGGCCCCCAGGCGCTCGCGCGTCAGCTCCAGCAGCACGCTGCGCTCGGTGACAGTCACGGTGGCCAGCCGGAGCCCCTCGGACACGAGCGCCAGCTCGCCGAAGAAGTCCCCCGGCCCCACGGTGGCCACGCTCCTGCGCTCGCCGCCCTCCAGCGTGCGCACCACGTCCGCGCGGCCCTCCACCATGGCGAACATGGACGCGCCCGGCGTGCCCTCCTCCACCACCACCTGCCCCGGGAAGAAGGCGCGCATCTCCAGCGCCTCCAGCAGCGCGACGAAGGCGTCGGGGTCCAGCCACGAGAAGATGGGCAGCGCGCCCGGCGCGTCTTGCGGCGGCACCGGCCCCGCCGTGCCCTGGAGGGCGGGCGTGGGGGACGCGCCCGGCGCCAGGGCGAAGCGCTCCGCCAGCAGCCGCGCGGTGCGCGCGCGTGTGGCCGGGGGCGTGCCCAGCCGGGACAGGGCGACACACGCGGCCACCGCGCGCAGCGGCTGGTCCGCCTTCATCCACGCCAGCGCGGCGCCCTCGTACGCGGTGGAGGCCTCGGCCGGGTGGCCCAGCCACTCGTGCAGCTCGGCCACCTTCTGGCGGACCTCCGCGTCGTCCGGCGCGGTCTTCGCCACGCCCTGGTACTCCGCCAGCGCTTCCTCCAGCTTTCCCTCGCTGGCGAGCTGGACGGCCCGCTCCCTGCTCGCGCCACGCGTGCGCACCATGAGGGCACCCATCCTACGCGCTCAGCGCGCGCACGCGCTCGGCGAGATTCTCCGTGAAGAGCCGGAAGATGCGCAGCGCGGCGGCCTCGTGCGTCTCCAGGAAGTGCTGGAAGTCCGCGCGGGTCACCCGCAGCGCCCGCACCGGCGTGCGCGCCCGCACGTGCGCGGACGTGGGCCCATCCAGGATGAGCGAGATTTCGCCGAGGAAGGCCCCCGGCCCCAGCGTGTTGAGCAGCCGCGCGTCCGGCCCCGGGCCGCTGTACACGTCCACCGTCCCGTCCAGCAGCACCAGCAGCCCCGTGCCCCGAGCGCCCTTCTCCAGCACCGTGGTGCCCTCGGGGATGAGCACCTGCTGCGCCATCCGGAACAGGTCCTTCATGTCCGCCATGGACAGCTCGCCGAAGATGGGAATGGCCTTGAGGTACTCGTAGCCATCCACCGGGGGCGGCGCGCGCTCCGGCTCCGCCACGCCCGCGTCCAGCCCCAGGTGCCGCAACAGCCGCGCGTGCTCCGCCTGGAGCGCGCCATTCTCGCGCGCCGCGGGCGACTCCTGCATGGCGTCCGTCAGCAGCACCAGCGCCCGCCACGAGTCGCCCAGCGCGTCCAGCAGCGTACTCATCCGCAGCACCGCCTCGCGCCGCCGGGGGTGCCCGGGTGGCACCGCGCGCAGGCACTCCAGCTCCGCGTGCGCGTTGCCCAGCTCGCGGTACACCGCCGCCGCCTCCAGGGGCCGCTGCAGGCGCGTGAGGCACTGGGCCATGGACTCGCGGGCGTCCAGCGCCTGGTACAGCTCCAGCGCCCGCTCCATCAGCCCCGCGCGCTCGAAGGCCGCCGCCGCCCGCGCCCGCTCCCCGGCGCGCAGCCACGTCTCCGCCGCGTGGCGCAGCGCCCCGGATTGCTCGTGCAGGGGCGCCGCGATGGCGTACGCCCCGTCCGCTTCCAGCAGGCGCGCCGCGCCCGCGAAGTCCCGCGCCCGCCGCAGCACCTCCACCAGCGTGGAGCGCGTCTGCGCGGGCACGCCGGAGGACTCCTCCAGCACGCGCTCCCGCTGCGGTGCCGCCAGGCTCTCGTAGGCCCGGACGGCCACCTCCACACTTCCCTGCATCACCGCCTCCCAGACGGAACGGGTGCCACCCGCGGCGGGCACGTCGCCCCGCGCCGTGCCGTCGTCGATGCGCTTCGGCTCCACGGTGGACCCCGCCATGTCGTGCTCTCCCCCAGGACACCCACGGGTCCCCCGGGGGCAGCCCGTGCCGAGTCTCCTCGCGTCCGTAGCAGACCGGGCGGAGCGAGGCGAGCCCCGCGAGAGGCCCACATCCGCCCCGGCCGACAGGGGCCCCCGTTCCCTCGGGCCTTCTGATGGCTGGACAACCTTGGCGGGGTGTCCGCCTCCCGCCTCCGCTCCTCCGGTGGACGAGCGGGGGAGCACGCCCCCATCGCCCGCCATCCGCCGGGGGGCCGCTATGCCTGACGGCGTGGAGCGTTATCGTGCGAGCCGGGCCGGCCCCGTTCCCCGGAGTCCTCTGGATGAAGCCTCGTACCGCCGTCTCCTGGAGAATCCTCACCCTGCTGGCCCTGGGCTCCGGGGCGACCGCGCACGCCCATGCGGGCCTGCCGGAAACCTCCAACGTCGCGATGCGCCGCGGCCACCCCGAGGACTTCTTCGTGGGCGCCACCTTCGGCGCGGTGATTTCGCGCGACAGCGGGCAGACGTGGCGGTGGATATGCCCGGAGGCCATGGGCTACGCGGGCTGGAGACCGAGCGAATTCCTGTGGCGCGAGGCGGGCGACATCATGGCCGCCACCGGCAGCGCGCTGCTGCGCTCGCCCGACGGGGGCTGCTCGTGGAACACGCACCCGTACTTCAAGGACACGTGGGTGTCGGCCGTCGCCGCCCACCCCACGGACGACCGCATCCTCTACGCGAGCACCCACAAGACGAACATCGCCAACGGCGTGTACCGCTCCGGTGACGGCGGCGAGACGTGGGAGCCCACCTCGCTCATGCGCAAGGGCCTCAAGCTCTTCGCGGTGCGCGTGTCCCCGGCGGACCCGCGGCGCATCTATGCCTCCGGCGAGGGAGACGAAGGCAAGCTGCTCTTCTTCCGCAGCGAGGACGCGGGCGACACGTGGGCGGAAATCGAGCACCCGCTGCCCGCCCTGCTACGGCCGTACGAGCTGGTGGTGACGGTGGCGGACCCCGTCTCCGCGGACACGGTGTGGGTGCGCGTGCTGGCGCAGGGCTACACGTACCTGATGCGCAGCGACGACGGCGGCCGCACGCTGGTGCAGGTGTACGAGCTGGACGACCAGTTCATCAACATGGACCTGTCCGCCGATGGCTCCACCGTCTGGGTGGGCACCCTCAACTACTTCTTCCGCGGACCGCGCACGGGGCCCCTGCAGAAGCTCGGGCTGCCCACCGGCAACGCGTGCGTGCTGCGCGACGGGGAGACGCTCTACGGCTGCGGCTCCACGTGGCTGCATGACTGGGCGCTGGCGCGCAGCCGCGACCAGGGCACCACGTGGGAGCCCCTGTTCACCCTGTACGGCATCAAGGGCACCCAGCACTGCCCCCAGGGCACCCCCGTCCAGAGCCTCTGCCCGTCGCGCTGGCCGCAGCTCGCGGAGCAGCTCGGCGCGGAGCTGTACCCCGACGGCGAGGAGCCGCCCCCGCCCCCGCC
>NZ_JABBJJ010000038.1 GCF_012933655.1 Pyxidicoccus fallax
ACCCCGCCCCGACCGCGGCTCCTCACCCGCGTGTTCGGCGAGCTCCGCTGGAACCCGCCCCCCTGGGCCGCCTCGCTGGGACGCGCCATCTCCCGCGCGGCCCGCCGTGGCATCGACTGGGTCCGCCAGCATCCCAAGCAACTGGCGCTCTACGTCGGCGCCCTCGTCCTGCTCGTCGTCGCCGCCGATGCCGGCTACCGCTGGTACGAGAGCCGTCCCAAGCCGGTGACGTACCTGGTCGATTGCGTCAATCCCTCGCTGACGCCCATCGAGGAGGTGCCGCGGCCGGGCCCGGTGTTCGTCCGGTTCGATGGCTCCGTCGCGAAGCTGGAGGCGATTGGCAAGCCCGTCACCGCCGGCATCACCCTGACGCCCGCCATCGCTGGCGACTGGCGCTGGACCGATGACCGGACCCTCACCTTCAACCCCACCGAGGACTGGGCCGTGGGGCAGGAATACAAGGTCGTCCTGGACCGCTCGCTGTTCCCGGACCACATCCTGCTGAAGGGCTACGAGACGACCTTCCGCTCCGCCCCGTTCTCCACCGCCATCACCGACATGCAGTTCTACGAGGACCCGCGCAATCCGAAGGAGAAGCGCGTGGTGGCGACGCTGAACTTCAGCCACCCGGTGGACCCCGCCACCCTCGTGCGCAACCTCTCGCTCTTCATGGGCGAGGAGAAGCGGGGCCTCCTCGGCACCAGCACGGCGGGCACCCCGTTCAACGTCACCTACGACAAGCTGAAGGGGCAGGCCTACATCCAGTCCGACCTCATCTCCATCCCGGACCAGACGCAGCGCATGACGCTGGTGGTGGCGCCCGGAGTCCGCGCGGCGCGAGGCGGGAATGCCACCCAGGAGAAGCTGTCCCGCCAGGTCGACATCCCCGGCATGTACACGTACTTCCACACGGGCGACGTCAACGTGTCGCTCGTGCGCAATGACCGCTACGAGCCGGAGCAGGTGCTGGTGCTCAACTTCTCCACCGGCGTCACCGAGGCGGAGCTGCGCAAGAACCTCCAGGTCTGGTTGCTGCCCAAGGACAAGGCCGCGGCGAACGGCGAGCCCGCGCAGGCCGACTACTCCTGGTCGAGCCAGGGCGCGCAGCACATCGGCGAGGACCTGCTGGCCGTCTCGTCGAAGGTGAAGCTGGACGCCGTGCCGACGGACCGCGAGCACGCCACGCTGCACAGCTTCCGCATCCAGGCGGACGTGGGCCGCCACCTGTACGTGCGCGTCCGCAAGGGCACGAACTCCGCCGGAGGCTACGTGCTGGCCGAGGAGTTCAGCACCGTCATCCAGGTGCCCCGGTTTCCGGAGGAGGTGAGCATCCTGCACGAGGGCGCGCTGCTCAGCCTGACGGGCGAGAAGAAGGTCACCGTGCTGTCGCGCGACGTGAAGGCGCTGCGCTTCAACCTCAGCCGCGTGTTGCCGGACCATATCAACCACCTGGTGACGCAGACCGGGGGCCGCTTCACCCACCCCGAGTTCAACTCGTACGGCTTCAACGCGGACAACATCTCCGAGCACTTCTCCGAGGTGCGCGCGCTGGAGGGCGCCGGCCGTGGCAAGGCGCAGTACGCCGCCTTCGACCTGACGCCCTACCTCACGCCGCAGAACGCTCCGTCCACCCGGCGCGGCCTGTTCCTCTTCAAGGTCCAGAGCTGGAACCCCGAACGCCAGTCGCCGACCGGGCAGGAGGACACCCGGATGCTGCTGGTGACGGACCTGGGCCTGGTGGTGAAGGACAACGCCGACGGCTCGCATGACGTGTTCGTGCAGAGCCTCGGCGCCGGCCAGGCCGCCGAAGGGGTGACGGTGAGCGTGCTGGGCAAGAATGGTGTGCCGGTGGTGAGCGCCACCACGGGCGCGGACGGCCACGTCGCCTTCCCGAAGCTGACGGACTTCGTCCGCGAGCGCGAGCCCGTCGTGTACCTGGCGCGCAAGGGCGACGACTTCGCCTTCCTCCCCGTCGACCGGTACGACCGACGGCTCAACTTCAGCCGCTTCGACGTGGGCGGCGTGGAGAGCGGCTCCACGCCGGACCGGCTCTCCGCCTTCCTCTTCTCCGACCGCGGCCTCTACCGCCCCGGGGACACCTTCCACGTGGGCATGGTGGTGAAGGCGTCCGACTGGAGCCGCCCGCCCACGGGCGTGCCACTGGAGGTGGCCGTCATCGACCCGCGCGGCCTGGAGGTGCACAAGAAGAAGCTGTCCCTCTCCGCCGTGGGGCTGGAGTCGCTCCAGTACACGACGGAGGAGACGTCCCCCACGGGCAACTACCAGGTGAACCTCTACGTGGTGAAGGACGGCCACCGCTCCAGCCTGCTGGGCTCCACCAGCGTGCGCGTGGAGGAGTTCCTGCCGGACCGGATGCGCATCACCACCCGCTTCAACGTGGAGCCCGCCGAGGGCTGGGTGCCCCCCGCGGGCCTCAAGGGGCAGGTGACGCTGAAGAACCTCTTCGGCATCCCCGCCGCGGACCGGCGCGTGACGGCCGAGGTGTCCCTCAGCCCGGCGTACCCGCGCTTCTCCAAGCACTCCGGCTACATCTTCCATGACCCGCTGCGCGCCCCGCGCAGCTTCACCGAGCGGCTGGAGGACACCACCACCAACGAGAACGGCGAGGTGGAGGTGGAGCTGGGGCTGGAGAAGTTCGAGAAGGCGACCTGGCGCGTGTCCTTCCTCGCCGAGGGCTACGAGGCCGAGGGTGGCCGCGGCGTGTCCTCCGAGGCGTCCCTGCTGGTGTCGCCGCTGCCGTACCTCGTGGGCTTCAAGCCGGACGGGGGCCTGAACTACCTGAGCCAGGGCTCCGCGCGCTCGGTGGACTTCATCGCCGTGGACCCGAAGCTGAAGAAGGTGGCGGTGCAGGGCCTCAAGGCGGAGTTGGTGGAGCGGCGCTGGGTGTCCGTGCTCACGCAGCAGTACAACGGTACGTACCGCTACCAGTCCGTGCGCCGTGACATGACGGTGCGCACCCGCGACCTGCCGCTGGGCGAGGGCGGCTTCAAGTACGCGCTGGCCACCGACCAGCCCGGTGACTTCGTGGTGCTGGTGAAGGACGCGGAGGGCACCGAGCTGAGCCGCGTGGAGTACTCCGTGGCGGGCCACGCCAACCTCACGCGCGCGCTGGAGAAGAACGCGGAGCTGGAGGTGAAGCTGGCGCGCGGGGACTACGCGCCGGGCGAGGACATCGAGCTGAGCATCAAGGCGCCGTACACGGGCGCGGGGCTCATCACCATCGAGAGGGATCGCGTCTACGCGTGGAAGTGGTTCAAGACGGACGCCACCAGCTCCGTGCAGACCCTCCGCCTGCCGCCGGGCCTGGAGGGCAACGGCTACGTCAACGTGACCTTCGTCCGCGCCATGGACTCGCAGGAAATCTTCATGAGCCCGCTGAGCTACGGCGTGGTGCCGTTCTCCGTGAGCAAGGACAGCCGCGCGCTGAAGGTGACGCTCACCAGCGCGGAGAAGGCCCGCCCCGGCGAGCCGTACCGCATCCGCTACAGCGGCAACCGCGCGGGCAAGGTGGTGGTGTTCGCGGTGGACGAGGGCATCCTCCAGGTGGCCGGCTACCGCACGCCAGAGCCGCTGGCGCACTTCTTCCAGAAGCGCGCGCTGGAGGTGGGCACCGGGCAGATTCTGGACCTGCTGCTGCCGGAGTTCTCCGTCTCCAAGGCGGTGTCCGCCATGGGCGGCGACGACGAGGGCATGTCCGCCATCGGGAAGAACCTCAACCCCTTCAAGCGCAAGCGCGACAAGCCGGTGGCGTACTGGTCCGGCATCCTCGACATCGACGAGAAGGAGCGGGACCTCGTCTACCAGGTACCGGATTACTTCAATGGCGAGCTGCGGGTGATGGCGGTGGCGGTGGGCACCGAGTCGGTGGGCGCCGCGAGCCGGCGGGCCGTCATCCGCGCTCCCTTCGTCATTACTCCGAGCGTGCCCACCTTCGTCGCGCCCGGGGACGAGTTCAACGTGGGCGTGGCGGTGGCCAACGGCCTGGAGGGCTCCGGCAAGGGCGTGGAGGTGCTGCTGGAGCTGAAGACGTCCGAGCACCTGGAGGTGCTGGACGACGTGAAGCGGCCGCTGAAAATCGACGAGGGCCGCGAGGCGAGCACCACCTACCGCGTGCGGGCGAAGACGGTGCTCGGCTCGGGGACGCTGGCCTTCACGGCGTCCTTGGGCAAGGAGCGTGTGAAGCAGTCGGTGGACCTGAGCGTGCGTCCCCCGGTGCCCTTCCTCACCTCGGTGGCGGGTGGCCACCTCAAGGACGGCAAGGCGGAGCTGGCCGTGCCCCGGAAGCTGCATGGGGCCTACCGGACGCTGGAGGTGAGCGCGTCGCCGCTGCCGCTGGGCCTGGCGCGCGGCCTGTCCACGTACCTGGAGAAGTACCCCTACGGGTGCACGGAGCAGCTCGTCAGCCGCGCGCTCCCGGCGGTGGTGCTGAAGGGTCGCAAGGAACTCTTGGGGCAGGGGCCGCAGGTGGCCGACGAGTCCTTCGCCACCGCGCTCCAGACGCTGCGCACCCGGCAGAACGACGAGGGCGCCTTCGGCCTGTGGGCGGCCAACTCGTACGCGCCCACGCTGCCGAGCATCTACGCGCTGCACTTCCTCACCGAGGCGAAGGAGCGCGGCTTCGCGGTTCCGCAAGACCTGCTGAACCGGGGCCTCACCTGGCTGGGCGTGCTGGCGTTCAACACGCCCTCCAACCTCACCCAGGCGCGCCACATCGCCTATGCGCAGTACGTGCTCACCCGCAACGGCAAGGTGCCCAGCAAGGCGGTGACGGGGTTGCGCCAGTGGCTGGACACGCACGCGGAGGAGCAGTGGCGCAAGGACCTGACGGCCGCGTACCTCGCGGCGTCGTACAAGCTGCTCAAGCAGGACAAGGAGGCGGACGCCGCGCTGAAGGACGTGCGCCTGGGCACGGCCCAGCAGGTGGACTACGCGTCGCTGTATGACGGGCTGGTCTACGACTCGCAGGTGCTCTTCCTGTTGTCGCGCCACTTCCCGGAGCGGCTCAAGTCCGTGTCCGGCGACATGCTGGTGGCCATGGCCCGGCCCATCACCGAGGAGCGCTTCAACACGCTCTCCTCCGCCTACGCCATCCTCGGCCTGGACGCGTACGCGCAGGCGCTGGGCGCGCAGGGCACGCCGTCGCGCGGCGCGGCCGCCGTGCTGGAGAAGGTGGCTGACACGTTCCGTCCGCTCACCCTGCCCGAGGGCCTCTTCCCCCGGGTGGCCTTCTCCCAGGAAGCCAGCGCCGTCCGCGTGGAGGGGTCCACCGACGCGCCGCTCTTCTTCCAGGTGACGCAGGCGGGCTACGACCTGGAGCTGCCCACGCAGCCCATCGTCCAGAAGCTGGAGGTGCAGCGCGAGCTGCGGGCGCTGGACGGCAAGGTCGTCACCGAGGTGCCGCTGGGCGGCGAGGTGGAGGTCCACCTCAAGCTGCGCGCGCTCGAGGGCACCACCTCGCACGTCGCCATCACCGACCT
Organism: Pyxidicoccus fallax; assembly: GCF_012933655.1. Taxonomy (GTDB): domain Bacteria; phylum Myxococcota; class Myxococcia; order Myxococcales; family Myxococcaceae; genus Myxococcus; species Myxococcus fallax. The sequence goes on from NZ_JABBJJ010000038.1 coordinate 5,499, forward strand.
GCTGCCGGGCGGCTTCGAGGTGGTGATGGAGAAGCCCGCCCGGTCCTCCGAGGAGTCCGAGCCGGCCTCCGAGGAGGACCCCTCCGACGAGGGTGAGGGCGCCGAGCGCTACTACCAGGAGCCCGAGCCCGTCGCGGGCGGCTGGGTGTCTCCCGTGGGCGCGGACCGCTCCTCGTTCTCGCCCGAGTACGTGGACATCCGCGAGGACCGGGTGGTGCTCTACGGCCGGGTGGGCTCCAGCGTCACCGAGTACATCTACCGCATCAAGGCCACCAACACGGGCCAGTTCGTGATGCCGCCGGCCTTCGCGGAAGGCATGTACGACCGCGGCGTGCGGGCGCGCTCGGTGGGCTCGAAGGTGACGGTGCTGAAGCCGTGAGCCGCAGGGGGTTGCGCCGATGGCTGATGGCGGTGTTGGGGCTCGCGGTGCTGTACGCCGCGGTGCCCCGGCCACCGGTGCGCGAGGGGCTGGGGTTCTCGCAGGCGGTGTTCGACCGCGAGGGCCGGCTCCTGCGGCTCACCCTGTCGCCGGACGAGAAGTACCGGCTCTGGGTGCCGCTGGAGCGCATCCCCCAGGCGCTCGTGGAGGCCACGCTGCTCCACGAGGACCAGCACTTCCGCCAGCACTTCGGCGTCAACCCCGTGGCGCTCGGCCGCGCCGTGTGGAGCACGTACCTGACGGGCGGGCGTCGCATGGGCGGCTCCACGCTCACCATGCAGCTGGCGCGCATCCGCTATGGCATCGAGTCCCGCACGCCGGCCGGCAAGGTCGTGCAGATGCTGCGGGCGCTCCAACTGGAGTGCACGTACTCCAAGGACGAAATCCTGGAGGCGTACCTCAACCTGGCGCCGTACGGCCGCAACGTGGAGGGCGTGGGCGCGGCGAGCCTCGTCTACTTCGGCCGGGACGTGGAGCAGCTCACGCTGGCCGAGGCGCTCACCCTGGCCGTCGTCCCGCAGAGCCCCGCGCGCAGGGACCCGGGCCGCGACGCGGGAGCGCTGACGGCGGCGCGGCTGCGCCTGTTCGACCGGTGGGTGGTGCTCCATCCGGAGGACGCCGAGCGCCGCGCCGTGCTGGAGCAGCCGCTGCCGGTGCGCGCTCCGGAGGAGCTGCCCTTCCTCGCGCCGCACTTCGTGGGCCGCGCGCTTCGTGCGAGTCCGGCGGGCTCCCGTTTGAGGAGCACGCTCGACCTGCCCCTGCAGAAGCTGCTGGAGCGGCACCTGCGGCAGTACGTGGAGCGGCGGCGCGCGGTGGGCATCCGCAACGCGGCGGCCATGCTGGTGGACTGGCGCTCGCTGGAGGTGCGCGCGGCGGTGGGCTCGGTGGACTTCTTCGACGAGGCCATCGACGGGCAGGTGGACGGTACGCAGGCGAAGCGCTCGCCGGGGTCGGCGCTCAAACCGTTCATCTACGGGCTCGCCTTCGACCAGGGGCTGCTCCACCCGCGCACCATGGTGAAGGACGCGTCCACGGGCTTTCGCGGCTATGACCCGGGGAACTTCGACGGCGAGTTCGTGGGACCCCTGGCCGCCGAGGACGCGCTGGTGCGCAGCCGCAACATCCCGGCGGTGGCGCTGGCGAAGCAGCTGGCCGCGCCCGGCCTGTACGGCTTCCTCAAGCAGGCGGGCATCACCGGGTTGAAGAGCGAGGAGCACTACGGCCTGTCCCTGTCGCTGGGCTCGGCGGGGGTGTCCATGGTGGAACTGGTGGAGCTGTACGCGATGCTCGCCAACGGCGGGCTGCTCCGGCCGCTGCGCGTGGTGACGGACGCGCCCCGCGACGAGGGTGTGCGGCTGTTGAGCGCGGAGGCCAGCTTCATGGTGCTGGACGGGCTGGAGAAGGGGCCCCGGCCCTCGCAGCCCTTCCGGGCGGAGTGGACGCGGGACTCGGTGCCGGTGGCGTGGAAGACGGGCACCTCCACGGGCTTCCGTGACGCGTGGAGCGTGGGCGTGGTGGGGCCGTACGTGGTGGCCGTGTGGGTGGGCAACTTCGACGGGCAGTCCAACCCGGCCTTCGTCGGGCAGACGGCCGCCGCGCCGCTGATGTTCGAGCTGGTGGACTCGGTGCGCTCGCGCGACGGGGACGTGAGCGCGGTGCGACGGACGCCGCCGCCCGGCCTCAGCCGCGTCCACGTGTGCGCGCTGACCGGGGGCATTCCCGGGCCGCACTGCCACCGGAAGACGAGCACGTGGTTCATCCCGGGGACGTCGCCCATCCGCGCGTGCGACGTGCACCGGGAAATCCTCGTGGACACGCGCACGGGCCTGCGGTCCTGCGCGCCGGGGCCCACCACCCGCGCGGAGGTGTTCGAGTTCTGGCCGTCGGACCTGCTGCGCCTGTTCCAGAAGGCGGGCCTGCCCCGGCGCGTGCCGCCGCGAGAGGACGCGAGCTGCGGCCTGGAGCACGGCGCGAGTGAGGGCACGCCTCCGCGAATCACGACGCCGGAGGAGGGCGTGGACTACAACGTGCGCGCGTCCGCCACGGGCCCCCAGACGGTGCCGCTGGTCGTGGTGACGGACGCGGACGTGCGCCGCGTGTTCTGGTTCGTGGACGAGCAGCTCGTGGGCACCGCGCCCCGGGGTGAGCCGCTGCACTGGGCGGCCCGACCCGGGACGTACATCGTGCGCGCCGTGGATGACCGGGGCCGCTCGGACGTGCGAACCCTGCGCGTGCGGCTGGTGGACTGAGCCGCCGCCGGAGAGCGTGTCAGCTGCTTCGGAAGCAGGTGCTCGGCTCCTTCAGGCGTGCCGCCACGAATGCAGAGGCGAGAGCCTCGGGAGCAACCCCGCTCTTCGGCGCGGGACAGGATTGCTTCAGGCGGTCCCGCATGGAGGAGGAGCAGGCGTCGGGGTTCAGCCTCGCCGCTCGACGCGGGTGCCGAACTCCTTCAGGCGCTCCACCACGTAGGCCGGGTCGAGCAGCGACTCGGGGTGGTAGAGTCCGGGCACCGCGGGCGGGCCTCCCGCGAGGCCGAGAATCCGCTCCACCGCGAGCGCCGCGCCCCGGGCGCTCATGCCGGAGTGCACGTCCCCGTCGGTCAGGTCGTAGCGGACGTGTCCCACCGTCCCGTCCTTCCGCTCGCCCTCGAGCTCGATGACGACCTCGTGCGCCGGACCCTGGCCCGGACGGCGGCTCGCGGCGGGCCTCAGCGCGAAGTCGAGCCGGATGTTCTTCGCCGCCGTCGCCGCGGCGAGGCTCACCACGTCGAGGAGCGGGTAGGCCTGTCCCTGCCACTCCGTCCCGTCCGCCCCCTTGAAGGTCCGCTTCGCGTCCTCGCCGCGGGCCCAGAGGAACTTCCCGTCCTTGAGCACCAGCGGGTTCGGCACGGCCCTGGCGACGCGCTCCATGTCACCTTGCGCCGCCGGTCCGCCCACGTCCTCCTCGTCGAAGAGGGCGCTGATGTGGAGGGTGTGGACGCTCCGGAACTCCCGGGCGAAGTGGAGGGCGGCCAGCGTCACCGTGCCCCCCAGGAAGTGGCCGAGCATGAGGATGGGCGCGCTCGTGGGCTCGCGGATGTAGAGCCCCACCGTGGGCGCGATATCGAAGACGAAGTCCGAGAAGGCGATGTAGGGGATGCCCTTCGCCTGCGCGTACTTCTGAGAGTTGAGCGAGGTGTCCTTCAGCAGGGTGAGCACCGCGCTGAACGCCGCGTCCGGAGGCAGGCCGAGGTCCCGCCGCTCCAGGTCGATTCTCGCCGCGTCCGCCCGGCCGAGCTCCCTCGCGAGCGCGTTGGCGCGCTCCTGGTCCCTGGCGCCCAGGGTGATGGGCAGGTCCGGCTGGAGACGGCGAAGGGCGCGGGCCGCGCGGCTGCCGACGACGCCCGTGCCTCCAATGATGAGAACGGATGGCTTCGTGTGCACTGACATGGGAGGTCCTCCTGGAAAATGGGGGTGGTTCACGCGCGCCGGAGCTGGAGGCCCGTCTCTTCCAGTCTCCGGAGCAGGTAGGCGGGGTCGATGAGCACGTCCGGGAGGTAGAGCCCCGGTGCCACGGGAGGCCCGCCCGCGAGGCCCAACAGCCGCTCGGTGGCCACGGCCACGCCCATGGCGGTCGCGGGCGCCTGGCCCGCCGGGTGGACCAACTCATGGCGCACGCGTCCCGTCGTCCCGTCCTGCCTCCGGCCGGTGATTTCGATGATGAGCTCCGTCGAGAAGGGCTCGCCGCGCTTGCGAGAGGCCGACTGGCCCACCGCGAGGTCGAACCGGATGCTCCGGGCGTCGGTCGCCGCCGCGAGGCTCATGACATCGAGCGGGGAGTAGGCCTGGACGCTCAGCTCGCCTCCATCCACGCCTCGGAGCGTGCGCTTCGCCTCGTCTCCATGGGCCCAGAGCCACTTGCCGTCCTTCAGGAGGAGGGTGCCCGCGGCGGACTTCGTCATCCGCTCGAAGTCGGCGTACGCCGCCGGCCCGCCCATGTCCTCCTCGTCGAGGACAGCGGCGATTTCGATGGCGTCGATGGACTGGAACTCCCGGGCGAAGTGGAGGGTCGCCAGGGTGGCCATTCCCACCAGCCAGTGGCTGGCCATGAGGATGGGCGCGCTCGTGGGGTTGTGGATGTAGAGCGCCACCTCGGGGCCCACCTCGAACAGGTTCGTCGAGATGCCGAGGTACGGAATTCCCTTCGCCTGGGCGTACCGCAGGGAGTTGAGGGTGTCGTCCTTCACGAAGATGACGACCGCGCTGTAGGCCGCGCTGGCGGGCAGGCCCAGGTCGGGCCGCTCCAGGTCGATGCGCGCCGTGTCCGCGCCGCCGACTTCCCGGGCGACGGCGTCCGCCCGGGCGAGGTTGCGCCCGCCAATCGTGATGGGCAGGCCCGGGTGGAGCCGCCGGAGCGCCTTCGCGGCCTGGGCCCCCACGAGGCCGGAGCCCCCGATGATGAGGACGGGTTTCTGCGTGTGCGTGGACATGGCGGATGCCTCCCCTGACAGACGGGCCCATCGCGCGGCCGGAAGTGGCCGTGCCCGATGCGGTCCCGATTCGCTACTCTTCGTAAGTTACCAATGGTAGGTTCGCCACGAATTCTTTCTCCGGGAGGAGCGAGAGGCGGCGGTGCGTTACAATTCCCTGACGCGACCCGTCGCATCCCATGAGCGAGACATCCGGCAAGAAGCTGACGAAGGCCCAGAGACGCGAGCAGTTGCTCGACGTCGCCCTGAAGCTCGTGCGGGAGGAGGGCACGGACGCGCTGACGCTCGGCTACCTGGCCGAGCGGGCTGGCGTCAGCAAGCCCATTGCCTACGAGCACTTCAAGACGCGCTCCGGCCTGTTGATTGCCCTCTACGCGGACCTGGACTCGGTGCAGGTGGCCGCGCTCCTGGAGGCATTGAAGCGCACGCCCCGCAAGCTGGAGGACGTGGCTCGCGTGGTGAGCCGCGCGTACATGCACTGCTACACGTCGATGGGGCCCGAGTGGCACGCCATCTCCGCGGCCTTGAAGGGCGACGAGGAGATGGAGGTCTTCCAGCAGGAGCTCGTCGACAGCTATGTGGCCATCTATTGCGAGGCCTTCGCGCCGTTCTGCGACTTGAAGAAGGAGGAGCTGCGCCTGCGGTGCATCGCCATCTGTGGCGCGGCGGAGGCGCTCGCGCGGGAGATGCTGCGTGGGCGTGTGAGCGAGGAGCGGGCCTCGACGAGCCTGGGCTCGCTCATCGTCGCGTGGCTCTCCGTGTAGCTCGCGGGAGTGCCGGGTTCCGGACAGTCAGACGGGAAGTCACGGCGGGACGCGGGTCGGGCTATCCTCGGTGGGACGAGGAGCGGCCATGGCGAACGGACAGAGACGGGGCGGCGGCCCGAGCCGGAACGAGGAGACGCGCATCGCGCCGGAGGAGGACCCGGACGCGACGCGTGACATCCCGCTCGTCACCCGGGCCGAGGAGACGCTGGAGCCGGACCCCCTCGTGACGCGGATGACGCCGCTGGACGCGGGGCCGGACGTGACGCGCATGGGGCCCGTGGAGGACCGGCCGGTCCGGGGCGCCAGGGCGCGGGGTGGCGTTGCACCACCGGCCCGAGACGCTCGCGGCGAGGAGACGGACCCGGGGGAGTTCGCCACGGACATCCGGAGCGAGGCGCCCGCGGCGGTCCGGGGAGGGCCGGCGCCGAAGTCCTCGGGCTGGCTGGCGAAGGGTGCCGGCGAGAAGCGCGCGAGCCCGCCTCCAGCGCAGGTGGGCGTGGTGCGGCTGAGCCCGCTGGAGCCCGCGAAGGGGAAGGCGGCGCTGGAGGACGAGCCCCCCGCGCTGCGGACGATGTTCGCGAACCACTCGGCGCTGCTCGCGGAGCAGTTGCGGGGCGCGATGTCGTCGAAGATGTATGGCCGGGGGCCGCACCGGGTGCTGCGCATCGACGAGCCGGAGGGGCCCAGCACGGCGGGCGGGAAGCTGGCGCGGCAGGCGATTTCGCTGGTGCCCCGGAAGGGCTCCGGACCGTCGCTGATGTGCGGCTGGGTGGACGTGTCGAAGCGCGAGGCGCAGCTGCGCAACTTCGAGGCGGTGGCGAAGCGCTACGAGTCCCACCATGGTGAGCCGCTGGAGATGCAGGCGGAGGAGTACGAGCGCTTCCTGCGCGACGTGGAGGAGGTGCTCACCCAGGCCGTCATCAAGGTGCGCATCATCGTCCCGGAGGAAGGCGCGGGCGCGGTGCGGGTGGCGCCCGTGGCTGGCAAGACGCGGCGCAAGGGCGTCCCGGTACTGCTGACGGTCGCCCTCGCCGTGGTGGCCTTCCTGCTGGGTGTGTTCGTGGGGCGGATGCCGGGCTGAGACGTTGTCCCAAGGCGTAGGCGAGGGTCGGTGTTACCTTCCGCCCATGCCTCGCTGGTTCAACACCTCCAGGCTCAAGCCGGATGGGGCATCGACACCGGGAGCAGGCCCGGACGCTTTCGGGCCGCTCGGTCACCGTCATCCGCGCGTGAGCCCGCCTACGCCGGCGGAGGCGCCTCGCGGGCCCAGTGCCGGTGCGCGGCGATGGCGTCGGCGAAGAGCTGGCTGAAGCCCTTCGTCTCCGTCTTCGCGCTCCGGACGACGCCCATCGCCCCGTCCACCCCCTTCGCCGGAGGAGGCGGCGCGAGCTGGCTGACGCCCGCCGTGTCCAGCAGCGCCGAGGCCTCACCGGAGAGCGCCAGCGGCTTGCAGTGGATGAAGGCCTCCCGCACGAAGTCCACCGCCAGCGGCACCCGCTTCAGCGCCTCCACGCTCTTCGCCCCGCCCGGGACGTAGATGGCGTCGTACATCACCGACGATGCCGTCAGGAACGTCTTGAGCGGCACCTCCTCCTGGCCATCCCCGCTCTTGACGGGGCTCAGCGTGGGCCCCACCACCTCCACCGTGGCCCCCAGTGCCTCCAGCCGCTTGCGCACGTGCGCCAGTTCCTTGCCCGCGAAGCCGTCCGCCACCAGCGCCGCCACCTTGCGCGTCTTGATGGAGTCGCGCGGGCCGTGCTCGATGCTCAGCGCCGGTGACGTGTCCACCATGTTCCTCGACCGCTTGCTCACCTTCGGCGCCTTCAGCGGCTTCGGCGGCGGGACGCCCACCGCCCGCGCCACCCGGGTGGCCACGTCGAAGTCGATGTTCACCAGAACCTGGTGCACCACGCGCTCGCGAATCTCCGCCCGCTCCACCTTGCCAATCTCGAACTCCAGCGCCGCCACCAGGTGCTCCTGCTCCGGCTTCGTCAGGCTCTTGTAGAAGAGCGTGGCCTGGCTGAAGTGGTCGTTGAAGCTCTCGCTCCGCTGGCGAATCTTGTGCCCGTCCACGCGCTCCTGCCGGTGTGTGAAGCCCTGCCGCGGGTTCGCCAGGAACGGACAGCCGCCGCCCAGCGAGTTGGGGTGGTAGTTCGCCCGGCTGGTGGGAATCGTCTGCCGCCCGAAGCCGTCCTGCTGGTGGTTGTGCACCGGCGCCACCGGCTTGTTGATGGGCAGCTCCGCGAAGTTGGGACCGCCCAGCCGCGTCAGCTGTGTGTCCAGGTACGAGAAGAGCCGCGCCTGCAGCAGCGGGTCATTCGTGAAGTCGATGCCGGGCACCACGTTGGCCACGCAGAAGGCCACCTGCTCCGTCTCCGCGAAGAAGTTGTCCGGGTTGCGGTCCAGCGTCAGCTTGCCCACCCGCTGCACCGGCACCAGTTCCTCCGGCAGCACCTTCGTCGCGTCCAGCAGGTCGAAGCCGTACTTCAGCACGTCCTCCTCGGGGATGAGCTGAAGGCCCAGCTCGTACTCGGGGAAGTTCCCCGCCTCGATGGCATCCCACAAGTCCCGGCGGTGGAAGTCCGGGTCGATGCCGGACAGCTTCTGTGCCTCGTCCCAGACGAGCGAGTGCGTGCCGAGCAGCGGCTTCCAGTGGAACTTCACCAGATGCGCCTTGCCCTCCGCGTTGACCAGCCGAAAGGTGTGGACGCCGAAGCCCTCCATCATCCGGTAGCTGCGCGGAATGGCCCGGTCCGACATCAGCCACATCACCATGTGCGCCGTCTCCGGGACGAGCGACACGAAGTCCCACAGCGAGTCGTGCGCGGAGGACGCCTGTGGAATCTCGTTGTGCGGCTCGGGCTTCACCGAGTGCACGAAGTCCGGGAACTTGATGCCGTCCTGGATGAAGAAGACGGGGATGTTGTTGCCCACCAGGTCGAAGTTCCCCTCGGGCGTGTAGAACTTGGTGGCGAAGCCCCGCACGTCCCGCACGGTGTCCGCCGAGCCGCGCGAGCCTCCCACGGTGGAGAAGCGCACGAACACCGGCGTGCGCAGCGACGGGTCCGTGAGGAAGCGCGCCTGGGTGTACTTCTCCAGCGACTTGTAGACCTGGAAATAGCCGTGCGCGCCGGAGCCCCGCGCGTGCACCACCCGCTCCGGGATGCGCTCGTGGTCGAAGCGCATCATCTTCTCCCGGAAGTGGAAGTCCTCCAGGAGCGTGGGTCCACGGACGCCCGCCTTCAGCGAGTTGTCCGTCTCGGAGATGGGGATGCCCTGGTCGGTGGTGAGCGTCTGGCCTTCCGGGTGCATCCGGTAGGGCTCCAGGGCCTGGCTCTTGAGGGACGTGGGCGGATTCTTCGCGGAGGTTTTGCGCAGTCGCATGGGGACCTGTCACCAGCGGGGGAGGTGGGCGTGCCGGTTACGCGGCACTCCAGGTCTGTATGCGTGTCCTGCCCTCCGGTGCCGCTCGGAACCCGTGTGCCGTCATCGAGTGGGCACTTCCGCGCGGAGGCTCTCCGGGGAAGTGTCCACGAGCGCGCGCTGGGACCGGCGCGCTCCCGCGGCGTGAGCGTGCGCACGGGAGCGGGTGAAGGCGTCAGGCGTGCATCACGGCGTGGGCTGGGCGACGCCCGCCGAGCCCTCGACGGCGGGGGCGGCGGCAGCGGCGGCCTCGGCGGCGGCCTTCTCCGCCGCGGCCCGCTCCTCGGCCACGCGCACGGCCTCGGCCTCGGCGCGCTTCTTCGACTCGGCCTCCGCCGCCGTCGTCATGCTGGCCAGGCCCTTCTCGAAGTCCTTCCCCACCATGGCGTCCATGTCCATGAAGACGTCGAACGCCTTGCTCAGGAAGTTGTTGGTGCCGCTCATGGCCCACGTCACCTCGGTGCCGCCCTGGGTGGGCTTGAACGTGAAGGTGGTGGTGTTCGTGGCCGCGAAGGGCCGGATGAACTCCAGCTTGATGCGGACGAGCTCGTTGACCTTGCTCTCCTCGATGGTCATCCGGCCCTCGCCCACGTCGTCGTTGCCGGACCAGGTGTACACCGCGCCCACGCCCGACTCCGCGCCGGAGTACGTGGTCTGCTGATTCGGGTCCAGCTTGCCCCACGGCGACCACTCGCCCCAGTGGCGGAAGTCATTCACCAGCGTGAAGGCGACGTCCGGCGTCACCGACAGCGTGGCGGTGCGCTGCAGCGTGAAGTCAGCCGGACGGGTGGCGATGAAGGCCGCCAGCACCACGAGAGCGAGCGTGAGGCCGCCGAGAATCTTCTTGAGCATGGGGTGTGAGTCCTCTGGACGAAGGCCCTGTGTGAAGAGGGCCGGGCGGGCGTCATAAAGCCGCCGGGCAACCCGACGCAAGGCGCACCCCGGCCCACGGGCCACCCTTCACGTCGGGTCCTCTCTCCTCGGCACCCACGTTGCGGGTCAAAACAGAACGGCCCGGCGCGAGGACTGTCGCGCCGGGCCGCTCGTCGTCACCCCGAAGGGCAGGGTGACCCGCGACTCAGTTGTACGTGGCCGTGTAGGTGCCGGCCTGCGCGCCGTTGATGAACGCGAAGCCCACGCCCTTGATGGTCTGCGGCACCGTCGTCACCGGCGTGCCGTTGCGGCTCACCGAGACGAGCGTGCGGCCCGTCGCCGTGCGCGTGGGGACCATGAGTGACAGGTTGCGCGCCGGGGTGGCCACGGTGAAGGTGAGCGCCGTGCCGCTGAAGGCCACTGAGGACACCTGGGTGGCCTCGCGCGCGTCCAGCCACTCGAGCAGCTGCCGGGCGGTGATGACGGACACGCCCTCGCGCCGGGCCGAGGCGACGATGGCCGCCGAGCCCGAGGCGCCGGCCGACGGGTCCGCGTCCACGTGCATGTTGGCGTTGAAGGCGCCGTAGTACCCCTTGGGGCCGAGCGCGTTGGCCAGCAGCGTGTCGATGTGCAGCGGGTACGTCTGGCCGGACTCGTCCGTCATCTGCGTGGCGAGCTGGTAGACGTCGATGGGCGTGCCGTCCACGTCCGCGAAGCGCATGGCCAGTCCGGAGCCGGTGAACAGGCCCGGGCGGTCCTGCACCCAGTAGTCCGGCCAGTAGTAGTAGTTCGTGTCCATCCGGATGCCGTGGCGCAGGGACACCTTCGGCTGCGTGGCCCAGTCGCTGAAGACGATGCAGTGCGTGCGGTTCGTCGAGGGCGCGGGAACGCCCGGGTACGACGCGGCGAAGCTCGCCAGCTGCGGCGTGAAGAAGTTCGGGTCCAGCGTGGCGGCCGTGTAGTCCGCGCAGCCGGTGTTGACGTGGAGGGCGTACTCGAAGCCCTGGGCCTCGTACGCCGTGGCCTGCGTCGTCGTCAGCCCACCGACGAAGTCATAGACGGTGCCGCGCACGCACTCCCAGTTGGCCACGTTGCAGCCCGCGGGGCTGGCGTTCTGGTACGCCTGCCAGCGCTGCACGGTGGCGCCGCCCGGGTGCCCGTCGCCCGTCATCACCACCACGGCCTTCTTCGCGCTGGGGAAGTACCAGAGGCGCGGCAGCGGGACGGTGCTCGTCTGGTGGAGCATGTTCGCCAGCAGGCGCTGCTGCTCGTCCGCCTGGGGAATCTGCACCTTGCTCATGTTCACCCAGTCCGGCCGCGGGTCGAAGGACGCGTTGCCGTAGAACATGTCGTTGGCGCGCGCCCCGGGGCCAATGTTGGAGCCGTCGCGGTTCTGTCCCTGCCACGCCGGGTTGCCCTGGCGCGTGAGAATGACGGACTTCGCCAGGTCGTACGCGAAGGAGATGGCCGTGCCGCTGCCCACCGCGCGCAGGGTGACGGCCGCGTAGGACGTGGCCGTGGTGGCGTTCGAGTAGAGCGTGGCGACGGCGCGGGTGCCGGCCGCCAGCGTGTGCAGGTCCGCGGCGCCGTGGTACTGCATCGTCTCCGCGGTGAGGCCCGCGCCCGGCGCCTGGGTGGTGTCCAGCAGGAGGTAGCCCTCGGACAGGGTGCCCGTGGACGGGTTGAGGCCCAGCAGCGCGTTGAGGTTGGCGGCGGGGCGCATGGCGATGAGGCTGCCGCCCGCGTTCACCCAGTTGGTGACGAGCGTCACCTGGGCGGCGCTCAGCGTCGTCTCGCCGAGGACGAGCACCCGGTAGTCATTGAGCGACACCGAGGCGCCGATGTTGCCGGCGTCCGTGGTGGCGAACGAGGCGATGCCCTCGGCCTTGAGAATCTCCTTCAGGTAGTCGGTGAAGTGGTTGGCCGGGTCGGTGGCCAGCAGCACCGGGCCGGAGCCGGTGACGCCCGGACGCGGCGGGGGGCCGTTGGACTCGAAGATGACGTCCACCCAGTAGTTGGCGTTCTGGTAGCTGCTCGTGGGGAAGCTGGACACCGGGCCGTAGGCATAGACGCCGTTGCCACCGGAGGTGGTGCTGCCCGGCAGCGCATGCAGGGGCGGGCTGCTCACGCCGTTGGTGAGGCCGCCCAGGTCGGCGGAGTAGCCACCCACCGGCGCGAAGTAGGAAGCGACATACGTGGTGCCGGCGGTGATGGACACCGGCGAGGCGAACAGCACCTGCTGCCAGCCGGTGGCCGTCTCGTTCACGAAGGTGGCGCTGGCCAGTAGCTGCCCGGAGGCGCTCCACAGGTTGCCCACGTGGGTGCCGGTGTTGCCCGCGCCCTTGTAGAAGCGCACGCCCTTCACCTGTCCGTCCATGTCCGAGCGGAACTTCACGCCCACCTCGGTGGCGGCCGTGTCATTGGCCGTGGCGAGGCCCGGCGTCGCGCTCACGGGGAAGAGGGTGAAGGTGTTGCCCGGCGGGGGCGGCGCCGGCGGCAGCGCGCCCGTCGCCTGGAAGAGGACGTCCACCCAGTAGTTGGAGTCCCCGAAGCTGCCGGTGGGGAAGGTGCCGGAAGGGCCGTACGAGTAGACACCATTGCCCCCGTTGGCGGGGCCGGGCAGCGCCGTCACGGGCGGGTTGCTCACGCCGTTGACGAGGCCCGCGTCGTCGAAGGCATAGGCGCCGTTGGGCGCGTGGTACGAGGCCACGTACGTCGCGTTGGCGGCGATGGCCACCGGGGTGGAGAACGTCACCTGCTGCCAGCCGGTGGCCGTCTCGTTGACGAAGGTGGCGGAGGCGAGGAGCTGCCCGTTGGCGCTCCACAGGTGGCCCACGTGGGTGCCGGTGTTGCCCGCGCCCTTGTAGAAGCGCACGCCCACCACGTTGCCCGTGATGGAGGTCCGGAACTTCACGCCCACTTCGACGGGGCGGGAGTCATTCGTCACGGAGGCGATGGCCGGCGTGGCGGTGGCCGGCCAGATGCTCACCGGCGGCGCGGGCCGGAAGACGACGTCCACCCAGTAGTTGGAGTTGCGGAAGCTGCCGGTGGGGAAGGTGCCGGAGGCGCCGTACTGGAAGACGCCGTTGCCGCCGGCGGTGGTGCCGCCCGGCAGCGCGTGCAGGGGCGGGCTGTCCACGCCCACGATGAGGCCCGAGTCCGTGAAGCCATAGGCGCCGTTGGGCGCGTGGTACGAGGCCACGTACGTCGTGTTGGCGGTGATGGACACCGGCGTGGCGAAGTTCACCTGCTGCCAGCCGGTGGCCGTCTCGTTGACGAAGGTGGCGGAGGCGAGCAGCTGCCCCGTGGCGCTCCACAGGTGGCCCACGTGGGTGCCGGTGTTGCCCGCGCCCTTGTAGAAGCGGATGCCGGTGATGTCGCCCGCCACGTCGGACGTGAACTTCACGCCCACTTCCACCGGGGCGGAGTCGTTCGTCACCGAGGGCACGGCGGGCGTGCTGAGGGGAGAGAAGAGGGAGAAGCTCGTCTGCGCGCGCGCGCTTCCGGGAGAGAGGGCGACGAGCGCCAACGCGAGCGCGGTGGCAACGCACCGGAGCAGGTGCTGGACGGCCCGGGGGGGCCGTGAGGGATGTGGGGTCATCGGGACGTTCCTGATGGGGGGAGTCGTGCTGCTTCGCGGCCGGACTGGCCGCGAATCCCCATCTATCCGGGTGTTTGCTCCGTCCACAATGACACAGAGGGGTGACAGGCCCGGACGGCGCCCGTCAGTGCCACCTCATGCAACTTTTGCCACCCCGTTGCGGAGAAGGGGGGGCTTGACGGACGTCAGCACTCCGGCAGGCCGACGCTCAGGTTGGCGACCTCCAGCACGTTGACGGCGAGGCCGCCGCGAGCCGTCTCCTTGTACTTGTCCTTCATGTCGCGGCCGGTGTCGCGCATGGTCTTGATGACCTTGTCGAGGCTGACGAAGTGGCGCCCGTCTCCGGACAGCGCCATGCGCGTGGCGTTGATGGCCTTCACGGAGGCCATGGCGTTGCGCTCGATACAGGGCACCTGCACGAGCCCGCCGATGGGGTCGCACGTGAGGCCCAGGTTGTGCTCCATGGCGATTTCCGCCGCGTTCTCCACCTGGAGCGGCGTGCCGCCCATGACCTCGGTGAGCGCGCCGGCCGCCATGGAGCACGCGCTGCCCACCTCGCCCTGGCAGCCCACCTCGGCGCCGCTGATGGATGCGTTCTCCTTGTAGAGCACGCCGATGGCGCCGGCCGTGAGGAGGAAGCGCACCACGCCGTCCTCGTTCGCGCCCGGTACGAAGCGCCAGTAGTAGTGCAGCACCGCGGGGATGATGCCCGCCGCGCCGTTGGTGGGCGCGGTGACGACGCGACCGCCCGCAGCGTTCTCCTCGTTGACGGCGAGCGCGTAGAGGTTCACCCAGTCCAGCACCGTGAGCGGGTTGGTGAGCCCGGCCTCCGGGCGGCTGAGCAGCCGCTGGTACATGGCGGCCGCGCGCCGCTCCACCTTGAGGCCGCCCGGGAGGATGCCGCCGCTGTTGCAGCCCCGGCGCACGCACGCCTGCATGACCTCCCAGATGCGCAGCAGCCCGGCGCGCACCTCCTCCTCGCTCCGCCAGGCCTTCTCGTTGGCCAGCATGATGGAGCTGATGGACGTGCGCTGGCGCTCACAGTGCTCCAGGAGCTCGGCCGCCGAGTGGAATGGGAAGGGCAGGGGGGTGGACTCCTGGCGCAGCGGGTCCTGCCCCTGCGCCGCCGACTCGTCCACCACGAAGCCGCCGCCCACCGAGTAGTAGACGCGGCAGTCCAGCTCCTTGCCGTCCGCGTCGAAGGCGGAAAAGCGCATGCCGTTGGGGTGGTAGGGCAGCGTGCGGCGGCGGTGCATCACCAGGTGCTCGCCGTCGCGGAAGGTCACCTCGCGGCGGCCCATGATGGAGACGCGGCCCTCGGTGCGCCAGCGCGCCACCACCGCGGGAATGGACTCCACGTCCACGCCCTCGGGCGTCTCGCCGCGCAGGCCGAGCAGCACCGCCTTGTCGCTGCCGTGGCCCTTGCCGGTGGCGCCCAGCGAGCCGAACAGCTCCACCTTCAGCTTGCAGAGCCGCTCCAGCTTGCCGGCCTCCTCCAGCCGGAGGACGAACGTGCGCGCGGCACGCATGGGCCCGACGGTGTGCGAGCTGGAAGGTCCGATACCAATCTTGAAGAGGTCGAAGACGCTGACGGCCATGGGGGGCGGAACATGCCACGTTTCGTATTCCCTCCCAGCGCCGCCGAGCGAACTCCCTGTCGCCGTCCGGACGGTCGTCACTCAATTGGAATCCCAACGAGTCACGCGTGACGTGGACGCGTCGCGTCAGCCGGGGTGTGTCAGGTGAAGGGGGACCCCGGAGTAGGTTGGCCGAATGTCCCGCTACTACTTCGCCTCGGAGTCACACGGGGTCGGCGTCGAGGTCGACCTCTCCTCGCAGGTGCTCGCGCTCGAGGCGGAGGACCCGAGGAGGTCCTGGCGGGTGCGCCCGCTGCCGCACCTGGGCCCGACGCTGCCCGGCCTGCAGGCGCACTGGACGTGGACGCCGGCCATGGCCTTCGTGCTCAAGGCGAAGGCCTTCGATGACGGGCTGTACGCCGCCGTCGAGTTGCTGGCGCAGGAGGGCACGCCCCGGCTGCCGGGCAAGCGGGAGCTCCTCCGGGGGCTGCACCAGGTGCTGCGGCCGCACTGGCGGCCCGAGGCCACGGACCCGTTGAAGTCCGCGCTGGTCCTCATCCAGTCCGCGCTGTCGATGACGGAAGCGGTGGAGGAGTCCGAGCGGAAGCTCCGCCTCCTGACGATGCAGGCCGTGAAGGACTTCGAGTCCCAGGAAGGCGCGTCCAAGCCCCTGGGCTTCTATTCCTGGAGCCCCCGCCTCCAAGGGGTGTTCAAGCAGGACCGCATGCTCCAGGGCGAGCTGTCGCGCGATGTGGCCGAGGCGCTGCTCGGCGCGCTCCAGTCGGATGAGCGCCTGATGACGGCCTGGCGGAAGCATCTGCGGCTGCCGGCGCGGCTGACCAATCCGCTGGCGAAGCCGGCCCTGGACGAGGAGGGCCTCTACCGCTGCTTCCTCCCGCCCTCGGACTCGCACGAGGGGCGGCTCGTGAAGAAGCTGTTCGCGGTGAAGGCGCCACCCGAGGGCTTCCAGCTCGTCGACGAGCTCATCAAGTGGCTTCGCCTGGGCCGGCTCGACAGCACGCCGACGCCCGAGTCCGGTTGGTATGACCATCAATTCCACGCGCTGGTGCCCTTCGTGGTGCCCGAGAAGATGCCGGAGGCGGCGCGGGTGCGCTTCGGGCGCCACTACCGTGCCGAGCTGGAGGCGCAGTTCCGCGCGGGCTTCGCGCTGACGCGGGAGACGCACATCAAGCAACTGGAGACCCCCGCCGCGGGGGCCGGAGGCCCGCCGCCCATCATCATCGAGCCCCGTCTGTCCATCGAGCCGCTCGCCGAGTTCTACCGGCGGCGCGCGGACGCGTACCGCTTCGTACGCGAGGTGCTGGGAGAGCACCTGGGCGAGGAGGCACTGGCCGACGCCCGGCGCGTGCTGCCCGGAGGCGTCTCGGAGGAGCCGCTGCTCGACGAGCTGGTGTGGATGGAGCAGCTCTTCCGCGGGGCGCATGCCATCGTCCGGCAGGAGCTGGGGTTCGGCGAGCCCGGCGCGGGCCTGCTGCCCGCGGCGGGGCTGACGCGGCGCTGGCTCCGCCAGTGGACGAAGGACGCGGACATGTCCCGGGACCCTCGCTGCGTGGTGCCCCTGTTCTTCGACGCCGAGCGCCAGAAGATGAAGGTGCTCGCCGTGCTGGGGTTCCAGCCCGCCATCGTGCAGGCGATGTTCGAGCGACAGCCCCAGGTCACCCTGCATGGGGCGCGCGGGGACATCGGCGCCCACGACATCGACTTCGGCGCTTCGCAGTACCTCACTGTCTGCCCCGTGAGCGCGGAGCTGTATGTGTCCCGCGTGCCGGACCGCGCGGAGTTCCAGGCGCTCTGTGCCGAGCAAGGCACGACACAGGCCATCCTGGAGGCCTTGCAGCGCTGACGGACCGGGGGAGCCGGGGCTCAGGCCACGGCCCGCTTCGGAGCGTCCGCGTCGGGCCTTGCTTCGGGAGCGGCCCCGCGTTCCTCCTCGAGGAGGGCGAGCGTCTTGCGGTACTCAGGGGCCTCGGCCACCTTGGTCAGCTCGAACTCGCCGTGATGCTCGTTCACGGCTCGGGCAATCTCATCGAGCGACACGCGGAAGAACTCCTTCCGCTCGTTGATGCGATTGACGCGGCGGGTGGCGAAGGTGCGGTGCAGGGCCGTCTCCAGCGCCGGTGCGTCCGAGGTCCGGATGATGGCGTGGACGTCGAATTCGAAAGGCACCGACGCATCCCCCAGCTCATCGATGCGGTCCTGGGGGACGAGTCGTCGCGTCATGCCAATCTTGAAGACGTCCTCTCCGAAGGAGCCGATGTTGGAGATGACGTAGACGTGGCCCGTGCGCGTCAGTTGGGCCTGGGAGATGGCCCGGGCGCGCTCCTGGTCCTCGGCCACCCGGCGCTCCAGCTCCGCGATGCGCTCGAGGAGCTTCTCCTGCTCCGTGCCCTTGCTCTTCTCGTACTCGGCGCGGGCCTTGCGGAGGGCCTCTTCATCGCGCCGAGCCTCGCGCTCGGCCTCGAGCTTCGCCCGCTCCAGCTCACGCTGGGCCGTCTCTTCCTCGCGCATCTGCTCACGGATGCGCTTCTGCTCCTCCTTCTCCTCGTGCAGCTTCTCCTCGTACTCGTGAGCCAGGCGCAGTTCTTCCAGCTTCAGGTCCACGTACTCGTCGGAGATGAAGCACTGCTGGATTTCGGTGAGGCCGCTGATGGCCTCCGCCGCCTTCTGGATGCGCGCCTCCATGGCCTTGATGTTCTTGTAGGTCACCTTGGCAACGCAGGCGTCCGCCTCGCCGTTGAAGGCGCGGAGCATCAACTTCAAGGTGCGCTCCGTCTGCTTGCGGCCTTCCGACTTGCTGCCGTTGACCTCCCACTCGATGCGGCAGAAGGCGGCCTTCCGGTCCTTCAGCATGGCCTTCTGCTGATTCCGGATGGACTCCAGGCGGAGCTCGTACTTCTCCCCGCGCTTCGAGCTCGGTCCGCTCGGAGCGTGCCTGCTGGCGCCGGGCCTCCATTTCACGGATGGCCGTGTCGGCCTCTTCCCTGCGGCGGGACAGTTCCTCCGCGACCCGTTTCTGCTCCAGGACGAGCGTCCGCGCGGACTCCTCTTTCGCGCGCTCCAATTCGCCCAGGACGCGCTGGCGCTCCGCCTCGACGTCGAGCACCGGCCGGAAACGCTTCTTCAACGCCTGGAGCCGCGAGAAGGTGGCGGCCAGAAGCCCCGACAGCAAGAGACTCAAGAGTGCCAGCACCACGGTGTCAGGCCGCATCGACTTCCCCCGGGAAGAGCCTGCTCACCGGCGGCGGGCTCGGCCCGAGCCCTTCACCGGCGAGAGGGAAGCCACGGTGAATCGAGGCGAGAGGGACGGCCATACCCCTGGAGGATGAGCCCAGGGGTGTTGACAGCGCGGGGCTGGCTCTTCCAGACGAAGGTGGTCAGCCTGCGACGGGCTTCACGCTCACGGTCGGCTCCGGCGCGGCCTTCATGGCCTGGGGCCGGATGGCGAGCAGGCGCAGGCCGTTGGCGACGACGAGGAGCGTGCTGCCCTCGTGGAGCACCACGGCGTGGCTGATCTGCGTGAGGCCGAAGACGGCGGCGATGATGAGGATGCCGCTGATGCCCAGCGAGATGACCAGGTTCTGCTGCATCACCGCCGTGGCCTGACGCGCCAGCCCCAGCGCGAAGGGGAGCCGGGACAGGTCGTCGCTCATCAGCACCACGTCCGCCGTCTCCAACGCCGCGTCCGAGCCCGCGCCGCCCATGGCCACGCCCACCGCCGCCGCGGCGAGCGCGGGCGCGTCGTTGACGCCGTCGCCCACCATGGCCACCGAGCCCTTGCGGCCCATCTCGCGGACCGCCGTCACCTTGTCGGCGGGCATCAGCGGCGCGCGCGCCTCGTCCAGCCCCACCTGCGCGGCGATGGACTTCGCCACCCGCGCGTTGTCGCCGGAGAGCATCACCGTGCGCTCGATGCCGGAGTCCTTGAGCGTGTGCACGACGTGCCGCGCGCCCGGCCGCAGCGTGTCCGCCATGCCGAGCACCCCGAGGTAGCGCCCCGCCTTGCGCACCACCATCGTCGTCTGGCCCGCCTCCTCCAGCCGGTCCACCTGCGCGGAGATGTCCGCCGGTACCGGCTGCCCCTCGAAGAGGGCGAGGTTGCCCACGTCCACCTGCGCGTCACCCACCTTCGCGCGGATGCCCTTGCCGTGGATGGCCTCCAAATCACTGCCCGCCGGAGCGTGGATGCCGCCCTCGGCCGCCGCCTCCACCACCGCCTTGGCCAGCGGGTGCGCGGAGAGGGCCTCCACGGACGCGGCCGTGCCGAGCAGCTCCTCGCGCGACACTCCCTCCGCCGGAGCGGTGGTGAGCAGCTTGGGACGGCCCACCGTCAGGGTGCCCGTCTTGTCGAAGGCGATGGCGTTCACCTTCGCCAGCAGCTCCAGGTAGATGCCGCCCTTCACCAGCACGCCGCCGCGCGCCGCCGCCGCCACCGCGGAGAGCACCGCCGACGGTGTGGAGATGGCCAGCGCGCACGGCGAGGCCGCCACCAGCAGCGCCACCGCGCGGAGGATGGCCTCCTTCACCGGCGTGCCCAGGAGGATGAGCACCACGGGGAAGACCAGCGCGCCAATCATCACCAGCGGGGCCACGGTGCGCTCCAGCCGCTGCGCGAAGCGCTGGTTGGGGCCCTTCTGGGCCTCGGCCTCCGCCACCATGTCCACCACGCGCGCGAGCACCGACTCGGAGGACAGGCGGGTGACCTCCACCTCCAGCATGCCCTCGCAGTTGATGGTGCCGGAGAACACCTCGTCGCCCGGCTTCTTGGGGACGGGAATGGACTCGCCCGTAATCGCCGCCTGCTCCAGCGAGCTCCTGCCCTCGCGGATGATGCCGTCCAGCGCGACGCGGTCGCCGGGGCGCACGACGATGCGCTCGCCGCGCTGCACCTCGCCCACCGGGACTTCGACGACGTCACCGCCGCGGCGCACGCGTGCCACCTCGGGACGGAGCGCGCCGAGCGACTCGATGGAGCGCCGCGCGCGGTCCATGGCCCGGTGCTCCAGCGCGTGGCCCGCGCCGAAGAGGAAGAGGAGGAAGGCGCCCTCGAACCAGGCGCCCAGCACCGCCGCGCCCAGGGCCGCCACCACCATCATCGTCTCGATGTCGATGCGCAGCTGGAAGAGCGACTTCACCGAGCCGCGGATGGCGAAGAAGCCGCCGGTGGCCATGGACAGGGCCCAGACCAGGGTGGGCACCAGCGCGGGCAGTTGCGTGAAGCGCTCCAGCAGCCAGCCGGCGACGAGCAGCACGCCGGAGACGACCACCAGCGGCATCTCCAGCTTGGGCCCGAGGCCTCCACCGTGCGCGTGGTGCGAGCAGGCGTGCCCCTGCATGGGCACCTCCAGCGCGTACCCGAGCGCCTTCGCCTTGGCCTCCACGTCCTTCAGCGTGATTTCCTCGCTGTCGTACTCCACGACGAGGCGCTCGCTGGCGTACGCCACGCTCGCGGAGAGGACGCCCTTCAGCTTTCCGAGGCCGGTCTCGATGGTGGTCGCCGCGTCGCCGGACTCCATGCCGCGTACGAACCACGTCTGATTCTTGTAGCGCTCGGCGACCTCGGCGCCGGTGCGCTGCGCGGCGGTGAGGAGCTGCGACGCGCTCACCACCTCCGGCTTGTAGTGGATGCAGACCTCCGCGTGGCCCGCGTCGCGGCGGAGGTGCACCTCGGTGACGCCTCGGTGCGCCTCCAGCGCGGCCTCCAGCTTCTGGAAGCGGCCGACGTCGTCCGTCTCGCCGGGCAGCGCGCCCTCCAGGTCGAGCTGGAGCGCCACGCCCCCGCCCTCCGCGGGCCGGTGCCCGGGAGGACGGATGCGCTTGGGCTTCGGGTGATGGTGGTGCCCGTGGTCGTGGTCGTGGTCACACCCGGGACCATGCTCGTGCGCGTGGGCGTGGCCATGACCGTGGTCGTGGTCATGGCCATGGCTACAGCCCGGGCCGTGCACGTGCTTCTCGCCGTGCCCGTGGTCATGCGCATGGTCGTGGCCATGGTCATGACCGTGGTCGTGCTTGCAGCCCGGTCCGTGGACGTGCTTCTCCGCCTTCGCGGGACCGATGATCTTCAGCTCCTTGAAGGACAACTTCCCAGCGGGCTTCACCGCGGCCAGGGTGGGGCCGTGGTCGTGCTTGCAGCCCGGCCCGTGGACGTGGGGCTCGCCATGCCCGTGGCCATGACCATGGTCGTGGTCATGCGCGTGGTCATGCTTGCAGCCCGGCCCATGGACATGGGCTGACTGCTCACCGCTCTTCTTCGGCTCGGACATGGCGTCGTGATTCCTGAGGCTAGTGGCGGTGGCCGCCGTGCTTGCGGGAGGGCGCGGGGGCGGGGGCACGCACCGGCTCGGGCTCGTGCTCTTCCTCCTCCTCGTGGTGGTCCTCGTCCTCGTGCTCCTCGGGGATGGGCTGGGTGAACTTCTGTCCCGCCACCTCCAGGGTGAAGGCCTTGCACGTGGGAGGGACGTCGAACTCGAGCACCGCCGGCAGCCGGCCCTCGTACGACTTCAGGACCTTGCCCTGCTCGTCGTAGATGGTGCCGCCCGCCGCGACGGTCATCGTCTCGTCCACCAGCACCGCCACCAGCTCCGCCATCTCTTCCATGCGGTGGGTGATGCGGTGGCACCACAGGTGGCCCACGCCCGGGTACTTCTCGTGGGAGATCTCCTCCATCTGCTCCTCATCCACCTGGTCGCCCACGCCGACGAGCACGAAGTTCATCCGGGGCAGGCGGCCGGCCGCGATTTCCTTCGCCACCTGGGTGGCGTAGGCGCGCACGTCGTTGCCGTCGGACAGCTGCGAGTCGGTGATGATGACCGCGAGGCCCCGGCGCGCGCCGTGCTGCACCTGCTGCTTCATGTGGGCCACGAAGTCGCGCAGCACCGGCAGCATCACCGTGGCCTTGCCGTAGAAGCGCGGCCCCGGGAAGCGGAAGTCCTTCGCCTGCACGGCGGTGAGGTCCCCCACCTGCTCCAGCTGGCTGCCGTCGCCCGTGGCCCAGTAGGCCACGCGCACCACGCCGTCCCGGTCCTTGGAGGCGAGGTACTCCAGCATCCACCGCATCTCCGGTTCGACCTGGTTCTTCACGGGTGCCAGCTTCGCCAGCACGCCGCGAGGCCCGTACTCGTCCTCCATGCTCGCCGAGCCGTCCATGTAGAGGGCCACGTCCAGCCCCTCCACCGTCGGGTCATGCAGCAGCGTGGCGACGACCTTGTTCCCCATCCGGTGCACGTCCGAGAACGGACGCACGATGACTTCGTGGCCGGCCATCAGTGGTGGTCCTCGTCCTCGTCGTGGTGGTCCTCGTCCGGCAGCGGCTGGGTGTAGCGCTGGCCGTTCACCTCCAGGGTGAAGCTCTCGGCGCCCTCGGGCACGTCGAACTCCAGCACCGCCGGGAGGCGGCCCTCGTAGGTCTTCAGGACCTTGCCCTTGTCGTCGTAGATGGTGCCGCCGGCGGCGACCGTCATGTTCTCGTCCACCAGCACGGCCACCAGCTCCGCCACCTGGGTGATTTCCTTGGCGATGCGGTGGCACCACAGGTGACCCACACCCGGGTACTCGGCGTGGGCGATGCGCTCGAGCTGCTCCTCGTCGATGCCGTCACCGACGCCCACGAGGACGAAGTTGAGGCGCGGCAGCTTCCCGGCGGCGATCTCCTTCGCCACCTGGGCGGAGAACTTCTCCACCTCCTCGGCGTCGTGGAGCTGGCCGTCGGTGACGATGACCGCGCAGCCGCGGCGGGCGCCCTGCGGCACCTGCTCCTTGAGGTAGCGCACGTAGTCCTTCAGCGCGGGGGCCAGGAACGTGTGGTTGCCGAGCTTCTTGGCGCCGGGGAACTTGTACTGCTTCACGTCCACGCCCTTCAGCTCGCCCACCACCTCCACGTCGCGGCCGGAGATGCCGCAGGCCCAGTAGGCCACGCGGAGCTGACCGTTGCGGTCCTTGGTGGCCAGGTACTCGAGCATCCACTGCACCTGGGGCTCCACCTGGTTGGCGGGGTCCTTCAGGGGCGCGCCGCGAATCCACTCCAGGAAGCTGCGCGAGGGGCGCTCATACTTGTACTCATCCTGCATGCTGCCCGACGCATCCATGTAGATGGCGACGTCCAGGCCCTCGACGGTGGGGTCGTGCAGCAGCACCGCGCGCACCTTCCCCTCCTCGACGTGGAGGTCCGAAAACGGCTCTACCGGCTTCTCGTGTCCCATGGTGTCGTTGTTCCCCCTGCGTATTGGAGGGCGACGCTATCGCCCCGCTGGCAGGAGCCGCAACGGCGGGTCACTCAATCCTCGAAGTCGCTCATCCAGTCCGGCTTCTTCGCGGGAGACGCGGAGGAGCCCGAGGGGGACGGCTTCGACGCGGGCGCTTCACGCCGAGTGCTCGCTGGGGGAGCGGCCGGGGCAGCGCCGAAGTCCGCCATCCAGTCGGGACGGCCCGGCTTCGCGGGCGTGGAAGGCGGAGTGAAGGCGGGCTTCGTCCGCGTGAGCTTCGGCTGCGGAGCGCCCGGATGGGACGCGGCGTGCGCGTTCAGGAAGTCCTTCATCCACTCGTCCGGCCGCGGAGGCTTCGGCGGCGCGCGAGGGGGCAGGGGACGCGGCGTCACGGGCGCGGCCACGGCGGGGATGCCGGGGCTGGTGGGAACGGGCGCGCTGCCGCCGGGGCGCACGCGCGCGCGGAGCACGCGCTCCGACTCCGAGGGCCAGCCGGGGAGGGCGGAGAGCGCGGCGCGCGCCACCTCGAGGAACCCGGGAGCGCCGGCCTCGGTGGGCACCTTCACCTTCTCCGCGCGAAGCCACTCCGCCATGCGGGTGAGGAGGCCCGGGTGGTTGCGCCGGAGGATGGCCACGTCGCCCTTCACCTCGTAGCCGCGCATCTCCAGGTCGGCGATGGCCATGGCACGGCTGGGGACGGGCAGTTCCATGCGCGCCAGGGCCGCCGGGCCGCCGTTGGCGTGGGCGTCCTCCTGCAATTGCGTGAGCACGTCATGGAGGATGCGCGCCACCATGGGGCCGTTGGAGGCGTTGCTCACCTGCAGCTCGGGCGGCACCGCGGGCCAGGCGAGCACGAGCCCCCGGCCTTCCGCGAGGCGCTCGGAGCGGTCGCCGGGCAAGAGCGCGTGGTAGCCGCGCGGCGCGGCGGGGCTCTCGGGCGTCTGCACGTAGTGGAAGGCCTCGGCCGCGCCATGCACCAGCCCGGACAGCACGTCCCCGCGCGTCACCGTGAGCTGCCCCGGCACGCGCATGGGCGCGTCTCCCGGCCACGGGCCGGACAGGTGGCCATAGAGGTACACCGGGTCGTTGAAGCCCTCCGCGTCCGAGGGGTGCTCCACCAGCTCCACGGCGAAGAAGTACAGCTCCGCGGCGGCGATGCGCCGGGGCGTGCGGCCGGAGGCGACCTCGTGGTGCGTGAGCTGGGCCCGCGTCTCGACGGGGAGCAGGTCCCGCTGGCTGGCGGGCACCACGTGCACGTTGCCCACCGCGTCGAGGCCGACAATCCACTCCTGCTCCAGGAGGTGTCGGGCGTCGAGGTGGAACACATCCACCACGTGCGCTATCGCGGAGGCGTCCGACGGGACGGGCTCGGCCGCGCTGGCGGCGTGGGGGACGAAGTAGCGGGGATGGCTCACGGCGGAGGGAGAAGGCTGACCCAACCGCGCGAGGCAATCAAGGGCACTCGGGGGCGGCTTGGAAAGAGTACGGGCCGGGAGGAGCGTCGCAGGGAGACGTTCCGCCCGGCCCGCGAAGGCCGACGCCGGGAGGGGCGCGGGGGCTACTGGTCGTCGCAGGGCGTGCCCAGGCGGACGCCCTCGTACACGCCGAGGTCGTTGTAGATGAGCGGCAGGTTCTCCGTGACGGGCACCTGGCGCAGCTCGAACGACTTCTTGTTGTTCTCAATCCACACGGAGGTCTTCTCCTCGTCGAGCACCAGCCGGAGCTCGCCCTTCTTGGTGGAGAAGATCTCACCCTTGGAGTCGGAGACGACGTTGGTCATCTTCTGCTGCTTGAGGGTGCCGCGCGGGCCGATGAAGACGCGGTAGCTCTTCTGGTCGGCCTCGTGGAAGCCGCGGTCCACGAAGTAGTAGTTGCCCTTGGTGTCACGCAGCAGCGCGTGGGGCACGTACTTCTGCGGGCTGGGCTGGTACGTGGCCTTGCGCAGCATCTCCGCCGCCTCCGCGCCGTCCACCAGCGTGAGGGGCGTCTCCTTCTCGCCGCAGCGCAGCTTGCAGGTGTGCTCCTTGGTGTCCAGGAGCACCGCGGAGATGACGCGGTAGTCCAGGCCCCGGAAGTTGGGGTTGGAGTCCTTGTTGAAGAAGCGCGGCTCCAGGAAGGAGTTGCCCGAGGCGTACCGCCCGGGGCTGGGCACGCGGACGAAGGCCTTCCCGTCGCCGTAGTACAGGCGCTTGTCGTTGGAGTCCTCCTCCGCGGCCAGCACCACGTAGTGGCCCTTGCCGTCGGTGCAGACGGAGGTGGCCTCCATCAGCATCTTCTGGCCGAGGTTCTCCTCCTTGCCCCAGGGGGGCTGGACGGGGTCGGGGTCGGCGGCCAGGGAGGCACCACACACGAGAGACAGCGCAACCGCGGTGAATCGCTTGAAGTTCATCTGGGTGGGGCTCCGGCTACAGGTTCGTCTTGAAGAACCGGGTGGCGAACGTCTCCTGGTTGGAGGCGTCCTTGTGGGTCATCCAGATGACCCGGTCCGCCTCCAGCTTCGGCTCCTGGCCGTCGCCGAACCGGCAGCTCACCTGCTTCACCTTCTCGCGCACGGTCTGCTTCGCGATGTTGGAGACGGCGCACAGCCCCTTCAGCGCGCTGAGCGGGGGCTCGCAGTAGCTGGAGATGCTCAGCTCCTTGAGGTGGTCGTCGGTGACGCTGCTCCAGTCGATGGACGCCGCCACGGAGGTGCCGCAGGCGGTGTTCATCTCGTGGAGCACCTCGGCGTAGGCCTTGTCGTGACGCGCCGCCTCGCCCTTGCGGTCGAACGCCATCAGCTTCGCCAGCGTGCCGTCCTTCTGGAGCTTCTGGTACTGCGAGTAGACCTCGTCGGCCTTGAGCGACTGCGTCTTCTTCTCGTCGTAGGTGAGACGGATGGCCTGCTGGCGGCCGGGCACGTACAGCTCATAGCGCTGGTCGCGCACGTGCAGGGCCGTGTAGCCGCGGCCGTGCCACTGCGTCTTGTAGTTGAGCTGCGTGGTGCTGCTGGTGCTCCAGTCGTTCAGCTCGTAGGGGAAGACCAGCCCGTCGAACTCGGAGCCGGTGCCACGCACGCGGATGATGAACTTCTTGTCCGTCCGGGGCGTGAGGGGGACGACCGCGACCTCCTCGCCCTCCGTTCCCGAGTACACCTTGCCCGCCTCCACGGGGGCCCCGGCCAGGGCGGGAGCGGCTCCCAGCGCGACCGCCGCGACAATCACTGCGACCATGGTTCTCAAGCGAATCACCTCGTACCGCCGATGAGGGCCCCCCTTCGCGAAAGGCCCGTGTGTCAGAACTCGATGTCGTGCTTCTGGCAGAACTTCTTGACCCGGGCCTTCTCCGAGCCGGCGACCTTCGGCCACTCGGCCCTGGCGCCGCCCAGGTCGTTGCTCTGACAGTAGGCGCGCGTGAGCAGGGAGTACGCCGCCTTGGACAGCCCCGCGCGCTGGCTGCTCTTGGCGAGCTCGACGGCCCTCCTGGCATCGCCAGCGGCCAGGGCGCGCTCGCCCTCGGCCAGCAGCTCCCGCACGCGCTCGGACAGCTCCTCACGCGGCTCCGGGCGCGTCGGGGTGGTACGAGGCGGGGTCGGCTTGTCGGGAGTGGTGGTGGCCACGGTGGGGGTGTTGGTAGCACCCGGCTCCGACGTGGCCCGAGGCGTGCCGGTGTCGGCGGGCGGCTGCGCCTCCGTGCCGGTGCCGGCGTTGGCCGGAGGCTGGACGGCGGCCGTCTGGGTGCCGGAGTTGGCCGGGGGCTGCACGGCGGCGAGGCCGCTGCCGGAGTTGGGCGAGGGCTGCTGCACCGCCGTCGTCTGGGTTCCGCCCGCTGGCGCGGTGGACGGGGCCTCGGGACGGTTCAGCATCCACACCACGCCACCGCCCGCGACGAAGAGCGCCACGGCCGCGGCGGCGAACAGCGGTCCCCGGCCCTTCGCGGGCGCTGGCTGCGCCGCCTGGGCGGGGGGCATGGCCACGGGCTGAACGGGAACTCCCGCGACGGAGGCTCCGGCCACCGGAGGCGGGAAGGCACCGGACTGTCCGGACGCGGCGCCCTGCTGGGGCATGGCCTGTGCCGGCGGCGTCACCGCGGTGATGGGCTGGGGCGGGCGCTCCGGCGGGAGGGCGGCGACCTGCTTGGAGATGAGCGTGGGCTCCAGTCCCGGCGGATCCATCAGCGGCGCGCCCATGCGGCCCGTGCCGCCATTCGCGAAGGGCTCGGGCTGCACCGCGCCCATGCGGCCCGTGCCGCCGTTGGCGAAGGGCTCGGGCTGCACCGCGCCCATGTGGCCCGTGTTCGGAGCGACCTTGACGCTGCCCGGCGCAATCGTGGCGTCGAAGCCCTCGTCGGTCGCGCTGTCGGGCAGGGCGATGCCGGAGACGGGGCGGGCGATGCCGGAGACGGGACGGGCGCTCGGCGTGGGCGTGGGACGCGGGACGGGCTGGGCCCCGGACTGCGGCGAGAGCGTGTGCAGCGGGCTGCCCGTCAGCGCCTCCACGAAGGAGGTCACGTCGGGGAAGCGGTCCTCGGCGCGCTTGGAGAGCGCCCGCTCCACCGCGGCGATGGCCTGCGCGGGGGCCTCCGGGCAGAGCGGGGCCAGCGGATCCGCCGGCTCGTACACGACGCGGAAGATCATCTGCGCCAGCGTGCCCATGCCGAAGACGGGCTTGCCGGTCATCATCTCGTAGACGATGCACCCGAGCGCGAAGATGTCCGTCCGCGCGTCGATCTCCCGGTTCTTGCCCATCGCCTGCTCGGGCGACATGTACTGCGGCGTGCCGATGATGGTGGCTTCCTGCGTCTGCAGCGTCTGCGAGGTGAGGACCTTGGAGATGCCGAAGTCGAGCAGCTTCACGCGCTGGCCCACCACCCCGCCGGAGTCGGTGGGCACCAGGAACACGTTGGCCGGCTTGAGGTCGCGGTGGACGATGCCCGCCCCGTGCGCCGCCTGAAGCGCCGAGCCCATCTGCCGCGTGTAGGAGAACACCTCGTCCAGCGGAATCCGCCCGCGCTCCAGCCGGGACTGGAGGCTCTCGCCGCGCAGGAACTCCAGCACCAGGAACGGGGTGCCGTCCTCCAGGGTGTCGTAGTCGAGCACCTCGACGATGTTGGGGTGCCCCAGCCGGGAGGCGATCTCCGCCTCGCGGCGGAAGCGGGTGAAGATCTCCTGCGTCACCTGGTCTCCGCCACGGAGCACCTTGACCGCCACCTGCTTGCCGGGGAGCCGCAGGTGCTGGGCCAGGTACACCGCGCCCATGCCTCCCCGTCCCAGCACGGAGACAATCTTGTAGGTGTTACGCAAGACGGTGTCGGTACGGAGGTCACCGTCGGAGGGTCGGGTCATGGGGTCGGGGCTCGTGGGTGTCGCGACTGCTCGGTTGTCCCCATTCCATCCTCCCACCCCACCTACATGCAACCCTCCTGATGTCGTACAGCACCCACTCCCGGGGACTCCGGCGGGGTCGGGGTGGGTTGATTCCGGTGGAACCCGGCGGGGCGGGGGCGCGTCAACCACCTGATTTCCCGACCCGGAAACGCGGCTGGCGCCGGGAAGTGCTGGAGGGTTTCCGCCAGCCTGCTAAGGAAGCGGACGTATGCCGACGGCCAAGCCCACGGACACGCTCGAGGTGCGGGTCCGCCGCATCCACCGCCGTGACCTCAACCGGACGTGGGAGTTCCTCAAGCTGGTCTTCCGCGACGTCAATCGCGAGACGGTGGAGTACCAGCGGCCCCGCTCCAAGCGGCGCTTCATGGAGGTCTACACCTCCGAGTGGATAGAGCAGCTCCTCTACGAGGTGGACGGGGAGATTGTCGGCTACTCGGAGTGCGCCTTCGAGGCCACCGGGGACGACAACTGGGTCAACCCGCGCTGGTTCGAGAAGCGGGGCATGAGGCCGCTCTTCGTGGAGGAGCTGGCCGTGCACCCGGACTACCAGGGGCGCGGGGTGGGCAGCTTCATGATGGATCAGCTCCAGCACCTGGCCCGCACCCGGGGCTGCACCCACCTGGTGCTGGAGGTGGCGGAGAACAACGAGGCCGCCCTGGCGTGGTACCGGGCGCGCAACTTCTACAAGCTCGATGCCGCCATCTTCATGGCGCAGAAGGTGCCCGGCGAGCCGGACCTGCTGCCGCCCCGGCGCCTCAAGCGCAAGCTGAAGGTGGCCCCGGAGGTGGCGGGCAGCCCCAACAACGGCCCCATGCCGGAGGCCGCTCCGGCCCGCGCGGGTGGGCGCAAGGGCCGGGCGGCGACGAAGAAGGGCGGCTGACGGCTCAGGGAGTCGGTGCCGCGGGCGCCAGGGTGCGGGTGAAGAAGCGCTCGGCCTCGGTGGCCAGCTCGCGGTGGAGCTTCTCGCGGTCCACCCCGGGGGCGTCCATG
Source organism: Pyxidicoccus fallax (assembly GCF_012933655.1). Taxonomy (GTDB): domain Bacteria; phylum Myxococcota; class Myxococcia; order Myxococcales; family Myxococcaceae; genus Myxococcus; species Myxococcus fallax. Next base: position 35,218 of record NZ_JABBJJ010000038.1, read on the forward strand.
CAGAGCTGCTGGGCCTGCTCCTTCCCCTCCGGCGTGCAGGGGGCCATGAACACGAAGTGCCCCGCGCGCGGGACGAGCGTGTACTCGGGCGGCTTTGGCAGCGAGGCCTTCACGTGGGCCGCGTGGTCCGCCAGCGCGAGCACCTCGTCCTTCGCCGCGGCGTAGAGGCGCACGGGGACCTTCACGTCCTTCATGCCGGCCTTGTCGAAGAAGACGCCGACGGGGGCCATGGAGAAGATGGAGCGGATGCGCGGCTCGGCGGTGTCCTTCTTCAGTTCGGGCCGCGTGACGCGGACCTTCGCCAGCTCGGTACAGATGTAGGCCTGCTTGCGCGTCTTGCAGTGCTTCTCCAGCCGGTCGAAGTCCGGCACCGCGCCGCCCAGCAGCAGCACCGTGTAGCCACCGGCGGAGAACCCCAGGGCGCCGACCCGGGCCGGGTCGACGGAGGCGCCCACCGTCCCGTCCGCCAGCACCGCGTCGAGCAGCGCCCGCATCTGCACCGCGCGCCCGAGCCACACCGCGTCCGTGCCCGCGGCGCTCATGTCCCGGAAGTTGTCGCCCGGGTGGTCGAGCGTCGCGACGACGAAGCCCTTGCGCGCGAGCGCGGTGGCCAGGTCGTGGTGCCCCCAGCGGTTGCCGCCATGGCCGTGGGAGACGACCACCAGCGGGTAGCGGCCGGGGGCGAGTTCCTGCTCCCGGCCCGCGTCGACGCGGTACAGCCCCACGGGGAGTGGCTGGTTGGCTTGCGACGCCGGGTAGAAGACGAGGCCGCCCATGGGGCCGCCGCCGACGGGGTCCTTCATCGCCAGCTCGCGGAAGCCCACGCCCTGGGCGTCCGCGAGGGCCGTGGTGCCCAGCAGGAGGGCGAGGAGGGTGATGGCTCGGTGGATGTGCATACACCTCCATCACGTGTGGAGGGCCGATTGATTGCAAGGCCCGGCCTCCTGAAGACCCGTCAATCCGGTTCGGAGGAGGCCAACTCCGAGGGAAGCGGCGCGGACAAGAACCTCATCCCCCTGCCGGGAAGCCGAACGACCTGGAACCCCTTCCCGGCGATCTTGACGCGTTCACCGTGAATGCCCGTTCCGCTGGCGAGCCAGGCGTCGGCTTCCTCCCGTGTCGCGAACTCGTGGGAGACCTTGATCTGGAACGAGGGGTCGAAGAACTCCTGATAGTACCTGCGGAAATCGTCCAGCTTCCCGGCGTGGCGGACATAGAGCAGCGAGATGGCCGCGAGCTGGATGGCGCCTCGTTCCTTGGAGTCCTCTGGCTGGGTCTTGCTGACGGACTCCAAGGTGGAGAGGACTGCTTCCACATCGAAGTCAGGAATGTAGGTCATGTCGCACCAGGGCTCGTGGGGCTGCTCACAGGGGGGCCAGAAGCAGGGCGCCACCCGCGCCTATCACGACGGCGAAGGCAATGCCGGCCACAACGACGACGGTTCCAAGAGCCACCTCGGACTTGTGCGCATGCGCATCAGGCCGGCAGCGGCACGGAGGTGCCCGGGGGCGCCGCGTCCGGCGTGGCCGTGCTCGCGGCGGCGACAGCGGGAGGCGCCACGGGCGCGGGGGCCACGGGCACCTCGCCCACCGTCTCGCCGTGCTGGCTGAGGTCGAGCCCCTCCTCCTCCTGGGCCGCGGTGACGCGCAGCGGGACGATGCGGTCCACCAGCTTGTAGAGCAGGTACGAGCCCACGAAGGAGAAGACGGACACCAGCCCCAGCGCCAGCATGTGCATCAGGAAGGTGCGCGTCTCGCCGTGGAGGAGGCCCACGTCCTTGGCCAGCACGCCCGTGAGCACCATGCCCACCACGCCGCCCAGGCCGTGGCAGGGGAAGACGTCCAACGTGTCGTCGATGGCCGTGCGGCTCTTGAAGTGCGCCGCCGCGTTGCTCACGAAGCTGGCCACCAGGCCCACCAGGATGCTCTGGCCCACCGTGATGAAGCCCGCCGCTGGAGTCACCGCGACGAGGCCCACCACCGCGCCGATGCAGGCGCCCATGGCGCTCGGCTTGCGGCCGCGCAGCCAGTCGAAGGCCATCCACCCCAGCATCGCCGCCGCCGAGGCCGTGTTGGTGGTGGCGAACGCCAGCGCCGCCAGCGACGAGGCCGACAGCGCCGAGCCCGCGTTGAAGCCGAACCAGCCGAACCACAACATGCCCGTGCCCAGCATCACGAAGGGGATGTTCGCCGGCGTGTGCGTGGCGTTCTCCCGGTGCACCGTCCGGCGCCCCAGCACCAGCGCGCCCGCCAGCGCCGCGAAGCCCGCCGACATGTGCACCACCGTGCCACCCGCGAAGTCCAGCACCCCCCACTTGCGCAGGAAGCCCTCCGGGTGCCACGTCCAGTGCGCCAGCGGCGCGTAGATGACCAGCGTGAAGAGCACCATGAAGAGCACGTACGCCTTGAAGCGCACGCGCTCGGCGAACGCGCCGGTGATGAGCGCCGGGGTGATGATGGCGAACTTGAGCTGGAAGAGCGCGAACAGCAGCAGGGGAATGGTGGGCGCCAGGTCCGGGTGTGTCTCGCCACCCACGCCGCTGAACATGAAGAAGGTGCGCGGGTCGCCGATGAGTCCGTGGAAGCTGTCACCGAAGCTCAGGCTGAAGGCCACCACCACCCACAGCAGGCTGATGACCGCCATGGCGATGAAGCTCTGCAGCAGCGTGGACACCACGTTCTTCAGCCGCACCATGCCGCCGTAGAAGAACGAGAGGCCCGGCGTCATCAGCAGCACCAGCGCCGTCGCGGTGAGCATCCACGCGGTGTCCGCGCCGTTGATGGGCCCGCCCTGCTTCACCTGCGCCGCCGGGTTCACCAGCAGTCCCGCCACACCTACACCCACCAGAAGGGCCACCGCCAACCACTTCTTCATTGCGCCTCCCCACGGAAGACTGACGCAATGCAGTGTGGATCGGCCTTGGAGTAATTTCAATGCCGTCTATACTTAATCGGGGCTCCGGAAGGATAAGTTCGTCCTGATTTGAGCTTCCGGTGTGCTGTTCTGTCGGTTGGAAGTGCCTGGTACGCCCAGCCGGCCGTCCCCTGGCGAGGCAGCCGGGCGCCCGCTTCCGGAGGGCCGGCGCTACTTCACCTGGATCTTCCCATCCTTGATGTCGAGGTCCTCGCCGCCTTTGAGGACCACCTTGCCCGCATCCGTCTGCACGGTGCAGGGGCCGGAGCCCTGGATGGTGACGGAGGCCGTCTGGCTGCGGCCGAAGGTGACGCTCGTCTTCACGCCGCTGCACACCGCCGCCCACGTGTAGTCGCGCGAGTCGCGGTTGTAGTAGCGCACGGTGACGGCCGCCCACGCGGCCGACGACGCGAGCAGCGAGGCGACCAGTGTGAGCGCCGAGAGCTTCGTCTTCATGGCTTCGTTCCCCCTGAGTTGGAAGTGCTGTTGCTGTTGCCGTGGATACACGCGGACGTCATGACATGGGAAGTCATACGCCGCATCCCTGACATCCGGCCGGGTAGGGCGCCACCAGCCGTTGCGGTTTTCCACGACTCCGCGCGGAGTCCTTCGCGTGCGTACCAACTTCACGGCGGACCCAAGCACGGCACCGCTCCTGGTGACGGTGGAATTGGACGCGGAGAGCTTCGCGCGGCTGGACGGCCTGCGCCGCCGCTACTTCCCAGCCGAGCGCAACTTCATCCCCGCCCACGTCTCGCTGTTCCACCACCTGCCGCCCACCGAGCGAGACACCGTCGAGCGTGCCCTCGCCGGAGCCGCCGCGCGTCCCGCGCCAGTGCTGCGCTTCGGGAGGCTGCGCCGGCTGGGACGGGGCATGGCCACGGACGTGGAGGCGCCGGAGCTGGCCTCCGTGCACCGCGAGCTGGCCGCGGCCTTCGCTCCCTGGCTCACGCCCCAGGACCGCCAGCCCTTCCGGCCGCACGTCACGCTGATGAACAAGGCCACCCCCGACGAGGCCGAGCGCGCCTTCGCCGAGCTGGGCGCGTCGTGGATGCACTGGGATGGACGTGGCGAGGCGCTACTGCTGTGGAGGTACCTCGGCGGCCCGTGGGCGCTGCTGGCCCGGCTCCCCTTCGGCGCGTGATGGCGCGGTCCTTCAGGAGAGGGACGGGGCGGCGTCCGGCGGAGCGAGGAGCCGGCTCGCGGGGAGCGTGCGCTCCAGCTCCTCGGGGTGGAGGCGGAACCAGCGGGCGATGAGCATCACCTCCTGCGCCTCGTGCGCGCGCAGGCCGAGCGTCTCCGGCTCCGGGCGCTCGAAGACGGCGCGGGCCCGGGCCTCCAGCGCGTCGCGCTCGCTGGTGGTGGCGGGCGCGGGCAGCTCGTCCCGCACGCTGCCCCGGCGCACCACGTAGGCGCGGTCCTCGCCGCCGTGTCCGGGCACCGTGTACACGAAGGAGAGCTGCTTCAAGAGCTGGCCCAGCTCGACAATCCAGCCGCGCATCTGCTCCAGCCGCTCCGCCCTGTCCCGCAGCTCCGCCGCGTACTCGAACTGGAGGCGCCGCGCCGCCTGGCCCATCCGCTCGCGCAGCAGCAGCAGCGGCGTGTCGGACGTGCCCTCCAGGAAGCCGCGGGCCTGCGTGACGCGGGCGTGGTACTCCGCATGCGTGCAGCCGCCCGCGCACGGTGCGAGGCAGCGCGACAGCTGGCCGCGCATGCACAAGGGCTCCTGCTTCACCGGGAAGAGCTGGAACTGGTCCGCCAGCCGCATCGGCGTGTCCGACGCGCAGTCTCGCAGCTCCAGCAAGTCACTCACCGCGCGCACCACCTCCGTCACGGAGGCGCGGCCGTGGAAGGGGCCGTAGTAGTCGCCGCTCTCGCCGTTGGCGCGGGCGACGACGCGCAGCCGGGGCACGGGCTCGCGCGTGAGATGGATGAAGCAGTGGCCCCGGTCGCGCTTGTGCTCCACGTTGTAGAGCGGCCGGTGGGACTTGATGAGCCGGAACTCGTGCAGCAGGGCGGCGAACTCGCTCGCGGTGTACTCCCAGTCGATGCGGTGCGCGTGGGAGATGATTTCGGCGGCCTTCTCTCCGTCGTCCGCGCGGAAGTACGAGAGCAGCCGCGTGCGCACCCGCACGGACTTGCCCACGTAGAGCAGCTCGCCCGAGGGCCCCAGCATCCGGTAGACCCCGGGGCGGTTCTCGGCGTGCTCGCGGACGTGCGCGAGGAGGGATGCGACGCGGGAGTCCATGCGCGGCGGAAAGGGCGGCACCGAGGGGATTCGGAGCCGGACGCTCCACCGTACACCGGGACGGTGCGCCCGGGCGGAGTGCGTCCGGCGGGCTCTGGTGCCCGGCCGGAGGGCGGGCGGCCCGTCGCGAACGACCTCGAGGGGACCTGGGCGTCATCGGCTCGCGGGCATCCGAGGTACCAGAAGCGCGCGGCCGGCCGTGCCCGGCGGCAAACCTTCAGCGACCCCCGGTTTGTGAAGTTTCGTGAGGTGACTTGCCTCACTCAGTTAACGGCGTTAAGTGAAGGGGCGCCGTTAACACCCGTCCCCGGTGCTCGCGCTCGTGCGCCTGGGGATTCGTCTGCTCGCGCGAGCCGATGCGCGAGAAGGAGCCGTCCTCATGGTCCGCGTCCCTTCGCCGGCCCTCTCCGCCGCCGTGCTGAGCGGCCTCGCCGTGCTGTTCATGGGCGTTCTGTTGTCGGGCTGCTCGGGGCAGGCCTCCGCGGCCTCTCCGAGCGCCGTCTCCGGAGACACGCCGGTGCGGGTGCGGCTGGCGCCCGTGGTGGTCGAGGAGGTGACCCGCCCCATCCGCGCCAGCGGCGCGTTGGCCGGCAAGCAGGAGGTGCGGCTGTCCACCAAGGTGGGGGGCGTGGTCCAGACGGTGGCCATCGACGAGGGCCAGAAGGCGCGGCGCGGCCAGGTGCTGGCGGCGTTGGATTTGTCGGAGATTGGCCCGCAGGTGGCGCAGGCCCGCGAGGCACGGGAGAAGGCGGCGAGGGACCTGGAGCGCGTGAAGAAGCTTCACGCGGACCAGGTGGCCACGCTGGCCCAGCTCCAGGACGCCACCACCGGCTACGAGGTGGCGGACGCCGCGTGGCGGGCGGCCTCGTTCAACCAGCGGCAGGCCACCGTCGTCGCGCCGTCCGACGGACGCATCCTCAAGCGCATGGTGGAGCCCGGTGAAGTCGTGTCCCCGGGGCAGCCCCTCTTCCTCTTCGCGAGCACCGAGGGGGGCTGGGTGGTGCGCGTGGGGCTCGCGGACCGGGACGTGGTGCGCGTGAAGGAGGGAGACGCGGCCGAGGTGACGCTCGATGCGTACCCTGGCCGCGCCTTCCGCGCCCGGGTCAGCGAGGTGGCCAGCGCCGCCACGCCGGGCGTGGGGACCGCCGAGGTGGAGCTCGCGCTGGAGCTGGGGCGGCCCGGGGGCGACGGGCAGGGCGGGAGCGAGGCGCCGCCCCGGCTGCTATCGGGACTCTCCGCGAAGGCCGTGGTGACGCCCTCCGAGCGGCAGTCCGTACGGCTCGTTCCCGTGGAGGCCCTGCTGGAGGGCGACGGCGAGGTGGCCAGCGTCTTCACCCTCGCGGAGGACGGACGCACCGCGCGGCGGCAGCGGGTCCGGGTGGCCTTCCTCTCCGCCGGGGACGGACGCGCGGCGCTCTCCGAGGGCCCCGGAGCGGGCGCGCGCGTCATCACCGAGGGCGTGGCGTTCCTGCGCGATGGCCAGTCGGTGACGGTGGTGGAGGCCTCCTCCGGGGGCGCCACGTCCCGCCGCTGAGTCTCCTCCCGTTCCTTCCTCCTTCCCCCGAGGCGCGCCATGCAGCTGTCCACCGCGGCCGTGAAGAACCCGCAGTTCACCCTCGTCGTGTTCGCCATGCTGGTCGCGCTCGGCGTCTCCAGCGCGCTCTCCATTCCCCGCGCGGAGGACCCGGTGTTCCCCATGCCGGGCTTCACCCTCATCGCCGTCTATCCCGGCGCCAGTCCCCGCGACCTCGAGCAGTTGGTGGTGGACCCGCTGGAGGACGCGTTCGATGAGCTGGAGGACGTGAAGGAGGTGAGCAGCCAGATGGAGGACGGGCTGGCGCTCATCAACATCGAGTTCGACGCGGCCTCGGACCCGGATGACAAGTACGCGGAGGTGCTGCGGCAGGTGAACGCCACGCGCCCGGAGCTGCCCGCGGACCTGCTGCGCCTGGAGGTCGAGCGCTACAGCGCCGCCAACGTCAGCGTGGTGCAACTGGCCCTCGTGGGCCCCAACGCCACCGCGCGGGAGCTGGAGCGCCGGGCGGACGCGTTGGCCGAGCGTCTGTCCAACGTCCCGGGGGTGAAGAAGGCCGAGGTGTTCGCGGTGCCGAAGCAGGAGGTCCGCGTGTCGTTGGACCTGGAGCGGCTGACGCGGGTGGGGGTGCCGCTGTCGCAGGTGCTCCAGGCGCTGAATGGAGCCAACCTCAACGTGCCCGCGGGCAGTGTGGACGTGGGCACCCGGCGCTTCAACGTGCAGACGAGCAGTGAGTTCACCTCGCTGGAGCAGGTGCGCGCCACGGTGGTGGGCGGCGGCGCGCAGGGCGTGGTGCGGCTGGGGGACGTGGCGGACGTGAGCTTCCGCGACCAGGACGCGGTGCACCTGGGACGCTTCAACGGCGAGCGCGCCGCCTTCGTCAGCGTCACCCAGAAGGAAGGGCAGAACGTCTTCGCGGTGCGCGACGCCACCCTGGACGCCGCGAGGGAGTGGGCGAAGGAGCTGCCGGCGGGAATGCGGCTGGAGACGGGGTTCGACCAGTCGCTCCAGGTGGGCCGGCGGCTGGGCGGCTTCGCCAAGGACTTCGCGCTGGCGCTGGCCCTGGTGTTGGTGACGCTCCTGCCCCTGGGCTTCCGCGCCAGCCTCATCGTCATGGTGTCCATTCCGCTGTCCCTGGCGTTGGGGCTCGCGGCGCTGGACTTCGCGGGCTTCACGCTCAACCAGCTCTCCATCGTCGGCTTCGTGATTGCCCTGGGGCTGCTGGTGGATGACAGCATCGTGGTGGTGGAGAACATCGCCCGCTTCCTGCGCCAGGGCCTGGGCCGGGTGCGCGCGGCCATCGAGGGCACGTCGCAGATTGGCCTCGCGGTGCTGGGCTGCACCGCCACGCTGGTGCTGGCCTTCGTGCCGCTCATCTTCCTGCCGGGCACGTCCGGTCAGTTCATCCGCAGCCTGCCCATGGCGGTGGTGTTCACCATCCTCGCGTCCCTGCTGGTGTCGCTCACCGTGATTCCGCTGCTGGCCAGCCTGTTCCTGAAGGAGGAGGGGCACGCCGAGGGCAACCGCGTGATGCGCGCCTTCCACCACTTCATCGAGCGCAGCTACCGCCCGGTGCTGCACCGCGCGCTCGCCCGTCCCCGGCTGACCCTGGTGGTGGCGGTGGCGCTCTTCGTGGGCAGCCTGGCGCTGGTGCCGGTGGTGGGCTTCAGCCTCTTCCCGAAGGCCGGCACGCCCATGTTCCAGGTGCTGGTGGAGACGCCGGACGGCACCAGTCTCGCGGAGACGGACCGGGCGGTGCGCTTCGTGGAGGAGGCCCTGCGCCGGAGGCCAGAAGTGGCCAGCGTGGCGGCCAACACCGGCAAGGGGCACCCGTCCGTCTACTACAACGCGCAGCCCGCCGCGGAGCGGCCCAACGTGGGCGAGGTCTTCGTCCAGCTCCATGCGTACGACGCGGACACCACGCCCGCGCTGCTGGACGCGCTGCGCGCCGAGCTGGACGCGTACCCGGGGGCCCGCATCGAGGTGCGCGAGTTCGAGCAGGGGCCGCCCGTGGACGCGCCGGTGGCCGTGCGGCTGGTGGGGCCGGAGCTGGAGACGCTGCGCGCGCTCGCGGTGGACGTGCAGAAGGTGCTGGAGACGACGCCGGGCACCCTCTACGTGAAGAACCCCGTGCAGACGCGGCGCACGGACCTGGAGGTGGAGGTGGACCGCGAGAAGGCGGGCCTGCTGGGTGTGCCGGCGGCGGAGGTGGCCCGCACGGTGCGCTTCGGACTGGCGGGCCTGCCGGCGGGCACCTTCCGCGACTCGGACGGAGAGGACCACCCCATCCTCGTGCGGCTGCCCCTGGAGCCGGGCGCGTGGCCCTCGCTGGAGGCCCTGGAGCGGCTGCACGTCGCGGGCGTCACCGGGAATCTCGTACCGCTGGGGCAGCTCGCGCGGGTGCGGCTGGAGGCCAGCCCCAACCGCATCAACCACCAGGAGGGTGAGCGCACCGTCACCGTCTCCGCCAGCGTGGCCACCGGCTACAACACCGACAACGTCACCCGGCAGGTGCTGGCGCGGCTGGAGAAGGAGCTGAAGCCGCCCCCGGGCTACCGCTGGGAGGCGGCGGGGGAGCTGGAGAGCCGGCAGGAGAGCTTCAGCGGCGTGTCGGCCGCCGCCATCATCGCGGCGTTCGGCGTGCTGGCCGTGCTGGTGCTGGAGTTCCGCACCTTCAAGAGCACCCTCATCGTGGCGTCGGTGATTCCCCTGGGGCTGGTGGGTGGCATCGCCGCGCTGTTCCTCACCGGCAACACGCTGTCCTTCACCGCCTCCATCGGCTTCATCGCCCTGGTGGGCATCGAGGTGAAGAACAGCATCCTGCTGGTGGACTTCACGAACCAGCTCCGCGCGAGGGGCGTGGGCCTGGACGCCGCCATCGAGCAGGCGGGCGAGACGCGCTTCCTCCCCATCCTGCTCACCACCCTGACGGCCCTGGGAGGCCTGGTGCCGCTGGCGCTGGAGAACAGCAGCCTCTACTCGCCCCTGGCGTGGGTCATCATCGGAGGGCTCATCTCCTCCACCCTCCTCACCCGCGTGGTGACACCGGTGGTGTACAAGCTGCTGGCGCCGGAGGTGGAGCCGGAAGAGGCGCCCACGCCGCCGGTGGCCTCCGCCATGGCGGGCAGCGCGGCATGACGTAGGCTGGGCATGGCGAGGGAACGAAAGGCACCATGGGCATCAAGGAGCGGCGAGAGCGGGAGAAGCAGGCGACGCGGCAGCTCATCCTCGATGCCGCGCGCGAGCTCTTCGTCAACGAGGGCTACGAGGCGGTGACGATGCGGCGCGTGGCCGAGAAGATTGAGTACAGCCCCACCGCCATCTACGTGCACTTCAAGGACAAGGCCGCGCTCATGCGCGAGCTGGTCGCCCATGACTTCCTGCGCTTCGCCGAGTCGCTGAACAAGGTCGCCCGCGTGCAGGACCCGCTGGAGCGGCTGCGGAAGCTGGGGCGGGCCTACCTCGCCTTCGCCCAGGAGCACCCCGCCACCTACAAGCTGCTCTTCATGCAGCGCTACCCGCCGGAGGTCGACGACGACAAGCACGGCATCCAGCAGGGCAACCCGGAGCAGGACGCGTACGCCTTCCTCCAGAAGATGGTGCAGGAGGCGAAGGACGCGGGCTGCTTCAAGCCCGAGCACCAGGACGTGGACCTCATCAGCCAGACACTGTGGGGCGGCCTGCACGGCCTGGTGTCGCTCCACCTGGTGATGAAGGAGGACGCGTGGCTCCCCCTGCGGCCGCTGGGGAAGTCCGCGGACCTGATGCTGGACCTGCTGCTGGGGGGCTTCGCGCGCCCCCCAGGCAGCGGGACTACGCGGGCTCGATGAAGTTGAGCCGGTAGCCGTCCGGGTCGGTGACGATGACCTCCCGGGTGTACCAGGGCTGCACCACCGGGCCTTCGATGGCGGCGCCCTGGGCCTGCGCTCGGAGGAGCAGCTCGTCCAGCCCGCTCGGGCCTTCCGTGCGGAAGCCCACCAGCACACCCAGGCCCCGGCGCCCCTCCAGCTTCACCTGCGGCGGAGGGGTGACGAGGTACACGTCCGTCCCCGCCCACCGCAGCTGCACGAAGGGCGGCTGCGAGCCGACGTGCTCGAAGCCGAGCCCCACGTAGAACGCCCGTGAGCGCTCGGTGTCCGTGACGAGCAGCTTGACGAACGCGGCCGTCACTTCGCCAGGCCTTCGGCCTTCAGCGCGGCCTGCACGCTCGGACGCGCCGCGACGCGCGCCTGGTAGGCCCGCAGCGCGGGGAACGGCTCCAGGTCCACCTTCACGTGGCCGGCCCAGTTCGTCACCGTGAAGAGGTACGCGTCCGCCACGGTGAACTGCTCGCCCATGAGGAACGGGCCCTTCGCCGCCAGCCGCTCCTCGATGAGCTTGTAGCGCTGCGCGAGGCGCTCCTTGTAGATCTTCTTCCCCTCCTCGGGGAACGCGGGGTTGAAGAGCGGGCTGTAGCTCTTGTGCAGCTCGGTGGAGATGTAGTTGAGCAGCTCCTGCAGGCGGTAGCGCTCCACGGTGCCGTTGGCCGGGGCCAGCTTCTTCTCGGGGGCCTTGTCCGCGAGGTACTGGACGATGGCGGGGCCCTCCGTGAGCAGGCCGCCGTCATCGAGCTGGATGGCGGGGACATAGCCCTTCGGGTTGATGGCCCAGTAGTCCGCGCCCGCCTCCGTCTTCTTGGCGCGGATATCGACCTTCACGATTTCGAAGGGGAGGCCGGTCTCCTGAAGGACGATGTGCGGAGACAGGGAGCAGGCACCCGGGGAGTAGAAGAGCTTCATGTGTGTGGAATCCTCACGCCCGACGTTGAACGGCGCGGATTTCTGCACCGCTTTTCACCGGAGCGCCACGGAATCTCTGCGGAGGCAATGCCTGGTCGGCTGCCCTCGCGTGCCGACGGTGCGCGGTGTGCGTACCGGGTCGGCCCTGCCCCGCTGACCCGGGGATGCTCCGGATGATAGGTGTTCAGGAGAGGTCGGCGCCGCCCCGGGGAACCTGCCCGAACTCATGATTCGCAGAGCCAGCCCGACCCCGCGGGCACTCGGAAACACACCGGACCTCCGTGTTCCGGTCGGAAGGACCCTATGCGCTTCAATCGGTTTGTGGTGGTGCCCCTCGCGGTGCTCGCGCTGGGCGTGATGCCCGCGTGCTCGGGTGAGGCCGGCGATGACGAGAACCCCGACTCGGGGACGACCGTGGACGCGGGCACTGGCGGCAACACGGACGCGGGCACTGGCGGCAACAGGGACGCGGGCACCGTCGTCACGTTCCCGGACGCGGGGACGGACCCGGGCACCAGCCCGGCCGGCACGTGCCCGGCCGGTGCCGCCATCTGCGAGACCTTCGACAAGGGCCTCAACGGATGGAATCCCAGCTCGGAGAACGCCACCATCGGCGCGGAGGGCGGCCGGCTGCGCGTCGTCACCGCGGCGGGCCCCAACGAGGATGTCACCCCGAACGTCCAGGCCATCGCGAAGTGGGGCAAGGCCATGCCCACCTTCCAGACGCAGCTCTGGGTGCGCGCGCACGTGTACATGGACTCGCTGCCCAAGGTCTTCGGGATGATGGGGACGTTCTTCGTGGTGTGGAACCTGGAGGACAACGACTTCGGCGGCATCGAGCTGCAGGCGATTTCGGACGGGGCCTTCGCGCTGGACAACTGGACCGGGCGGGGCACGGGCTGGAACCGGCCCGACGCGGTTCCCCCCGCGCGGCTGGTCGCGCGCAAGTGGATGTGCCTGGAGTGGGAGATCCGCCGCGACAGCCCGACGGCCAGCCTGGGCATCGCGCGCGCCTATGTGGACGGCGCCCTGCATTATGAGTTCACCAACGTCGGCATGCGGGGCTTCAAGAACATCTCCGTGGGCTACGGCTACGTCCACCCGAAGGGCGCGTCCGACTCCCTGACGTACTACGACAACCTCGTGGTGAGCAGCAGCGCGCGCATCGGCTGCCAGTAGTCCGTCGCACCCGCCGGGAGCGCGGTGGAGCCACGGCTCCCGCGCCCCGGCGGTTTCTTTTCCACGCATCCCGCGTCAGGCCGCCCTGGCGGTGTTCGTGTGTTCCGGACACCAAGCTGGGAGGGCGCCATGTCGCTCAAGGGAATCGCGCAGGAGACGGTAGAAATCACGGAGCGGGGAGCGTACCTGGCGCCCTCGGGGAAGACGGTGCTCATCCGGGACGCGGTGGAGCGCTCCGTGCAGGGGACGGTGCTCTACCGGCCCGGGGACTTCAGCGGGCTGTCACGGCCCGAGCCCCTCGACGCGGACGCCCGCCCGCGCATCGAGGTGACGTCGGACAAGACGGGCAATGCCGCGCGCCGGCTGGTGGAGGCGGGCGTGGAGGGCGTCGTGGCCCTGAACTTCGCCTCGGCGAAGAACCCGGGCGGCGGCTTCCTGGGCGGGGCGAAGGCGCAGGAGGAGGACCTGGCGCGCTGCTCGGCGCTGTACGCGACGCTGCTCACGCAGCCCGAGTACTACGACGTCAACCGCGCGGAGCGCTCGCCGCTGTACACGGACCACATCATCTACTCGCCGGACGTGCCGTTCTTCCGGAGCGAGTCGCGCGAGCTGCTGGAACAGCCCTTCACCGTGTCCATCATCACCGCGCCCGCACCCAATGCCGGCGCGGTGGCGCGGAATGCGCCGGACCTGCGCTCCCACGTGGCCGGCGTGCTGCGCGCCCGGGCGAAGAAGGTGCTCCAGGTGGCGGCGCACCAGGGGCACCGCACCCTCGTGCTGGGCGCGTGGGGCTGCGGCGTCTTCCGCAACGAGCCGTCGCAGGTGGCGGAGGCCTTCGCGCGGGCGCTGGACGCGTTCCCCGGCGTCTTCGAGCGGGTGGTGTTCGCCGTGTGGGAGCGCGACGGGGACGGGCCCAACCTGCGCGCCTTCCGCGAGTACTTCGGGGCGGCGTGACGTTCAGGCGTCCCGGGCCTGCCGCGAGTGGATGGCCTTCAGCAGGGCCTCGTCGGAGAGTCCCGTCTCCCAGTCACCGGGCAGCTCGACGCGCACGGACTTCGCGCCGCCGCTCGGCGTGCAGACCACGTGGTAGCGGTCGCGCCTGCCATCCACCTTCGCGGCCTCCTCCTTCTCCCGGGACTCGCCCAGTCCGGAGAAGGCCTGGATGCAGCTCCACGTGACTCCGTCGCCGTCCTTCACTTCCCGGGGCATGGGTCTCCTCTCACGCTCATCCGTGAAGCTGTCCACCGGGCCAGGTGAGTCCAAGCCCGCCGCTCCGGCGCGTGGGGTCCTTGGGCGTGCTGCCAGGCGAGCGCTCGTTGGGGGAACGCCTGCTCATGCGCATCGTCTCCGCGGGCCGCCCGGATGGCGGCTCCGGAAAGGACAGGGGGACATATGGCGACCGGAACACTGCGCGGACCCGACATGCGGCGGATGGCGCAATCGGGGCGTGAAGCGAGCAGGGGGGGCGTGGAGCTGGCGGCACGCGTGGGCTACGCCTCGCGCGCGGTCGTCTACGCGGTGATTGGCGTGCTGTCGCTCATGCTCGCCGCGGGCGAGGGTGGCCGCGCGACGGACACCCGGGGCGCGGTGGAGGAGGTGGCGCGCCAGCCCTTCGGCTCCGTCCTCCTGGTGCTGCTGGGCGTGGGCCTGCTGTCCTTCGCCGTCTGGCGCTTCGTGCAGGCGGTGATGGACGTGGAGGGCAAGGGCCACACCGGCAAGGGCATGGTATCGCGCGTCGTGCTGGCCATCAGCGGCGTGATTCACGCCAGCCTCGCCCTGTTCGCCTTCAACCTGCTGCGCGGACGCGGCGGTGGTGGTGGCGGCGGCAACACCCGGGGCATGACGGCGGAGCTGCTGTCGAAGCCCTTTGGCCAGGTGCTGGTGGCCCTGGTGGGCGTGGCCATCATCGGGTTCGCGGTGTACCAGTTCAAGCAGGCGCTCCAGGGGAAGATGCTCGAGAAGCTGAGCCTCACGGGGCTCGCGGCGCGCCAGCGCACGTGGGTGGAGCGCATCTGCAAGGCCGGCGTGGTGGCGCGCTCGGTGGTGTTCCTGCTGGTGGGCACCTTCTTCCTGCAGGCCGCCGTGCAGGCGGACCCGGGCGAGGCGGGCGGCCTCGGCGAGGCGCTGGGCACGCTGGCCTCGCAGCCGTTCGGCCCGTGGCTGCTGGGGCTGGTGGCGCTGGGGCTCGTGGCCTACGCCGTGTACCAGGCGCTGGAGGCGCGCTACCGCCGCATCGCCACGTCCTGAGCCGAAGCGCTTGAACCGGGCGGCCCCGGGGCGTATTCAACCCGGGCCGCACGGCAAGGAGGCGCCATGGCTGGGAAGGAACACCGCTACGCCGTCACCGTGGAGTGGACCGGGAACCGGGGCGAGGGCACCGCGACGTACCGAAGCTACGAGCGCGCGCACGAGCTGCGCGTCGAGGGCAAGCCCCCCATTCCCGGCTCGTCCGACCCGGCCTTCCGCGGAGACCCGGCGCGCTGGAACCCCGAGGAGCTGCTCGTGGCCTCGCTGTCCGCGTGTCACAAGCTCTGGTACCTGCACCTGTGCGCGACGGCGGGCGTGGTGGTGACGGACTACGTCGACGCCGCCGAGGGCGTCATGGCCGAGGACGCGGATGGGAGCGGCCAGTTCGTCCGCGTGGTGCTGCGGCCCCGGGTCACCATCACCGCCGGCTCGGACCCGGAGAAGGCGCGGGCGCTGCACCATGAGGCCCACGCCATGTGCTTCATCGCGCGCTCGGTCAACTTCCCCGTCACCCACGAGCCCACGACGCTCGTCGAGGCTCGGCGCGCGTAGGGAAGGACCTCAGAGCCGCGGCTCGAAGACGGGCATCGCCGGCAGGAGCACCGCGGGCGCCACCGTGGGCTGCGGGCTGACCAGGGCCGGGTAGGTCTCCACGGGCGCGGCGCACCCCACCACGAACTCCGCCGCGTCTCGCAGCTTCATCAGCGCGAGCTCCGTGCAGTGGATGGTGATGATGGGAAGGAAGCCCGGCTCGCTCATCCACTTCACCGCGTCCACGAGTTGGTGGGCGCTCAGGAAGCGGAGCACGGCGTCCCGTAGCGCCCGGCTCTCCTCCGCCGACGACTTGACGAAGCGGCTCCTGTCTCGCTGGGGCGACGGCACGTATGGCTCTGAGTCCTCACGCGGCATGATGATGGTCTCAATCCACATCTGGAGCGCCTCCGCACGGGGTGGCTCGGCGGTGGAAGGTCCGCGTGGGGGCGCGGACCGTGGGGCCGTCGAGCAGTCCAAGCATGATGCGTGATTCGGCCTCGGGCGGTTTCACTTCGGGCGCCAATTCCTTCTCGAAAGGCGTCAGCATGTAAGAAACTGAAGTGTGCGCGGCGCGCACCCCGTTGCCCGCGCGCGCACCTTTGCGGTGAGGCCCTGGGGACGAAACCCCGCATGTATACGGGAGCCAACATCGGACCCTGACGTGAGGGAGTCTTTCTGGCCCTACAATGGGTTCACCAATGCACACGGCGTCTCGTCAGGGGCTGGGGCCCCCCTCGGTCTTCGTGGGCCGCGCCGAGGAGGTGCGGCGCCTGGGGAGCCTGCTGCGGCGCGTGCGGACCGCCGTCGTCTACGGCCTGCCGGGCGTGGGCAAGTCCGCGCTGGTGGCGGCGGTGGCCGCGCGCTACCGGGGGCCCGTCGTGCACCGGCGCGTGCGGCCCGGTGACACGCTGGACACCGTGGTGGACGACGTGCGCCGGCTGCTGCGCGAGGCGCCCGTGGCCCAGGCCCTGTCGGACGCGTCGCGCCTGGAGGACCTGGCGCGCGAGCTGGAGTCGCGCCGCGCGCTGTGCGTCGTGGACGACCTGCACGGATTGAGGCCCGGGGAGCGCGCCGCGCTGCTGGAGGAGCTGGGCGGGAGGCTGCGGCAGGGGGCGCTGCTGGCCACCTCGCGCGAGGCGGTGCCCCGGCACGCCACCAGTCCGGACCGCTTCGAGCTGCGGCTGGACGGCCTGCCCGAGCCCGCGGCGCGCGCCCTCTGGGAGCAGCTCGATTCCCTGTACGGACACCGCGAGGGCTTCGACGCGGCGTGGGCCCGCTCGCGGGGGCTGCCCTTCCTCCTGCGCCGTGCCCATGCCGGCGACACGGGGGACGAGGAGCCCGTGCGCGCGGCCCTGGCGGCGCTGCCCCCGGACGAGCGGCGGCTGGCCGCGGTGCTGGCGCTCTGCGACGTGCCGCTGCCGGCGCGCGCGCTCCAGCACGTGCTGCCCGCGGGCGAGCCGGGCGAGGTGCTGCGGCGGCTGTCCGCGCGGCTGCTGGTGGAGACGGACGCCCAGGGCCGCCACGGCGTCCATGACCTGGTGCGCGAGGCGCTCGCGTCCCTGCTGGGCGTGGAGGAGGCGCGCTCCGCGCACGAGGCGCTGCTGGCGCTGCTCGAGCGCGAGCCGCTGCCGGCGGTGGTGCGGGTGCGCGCGGCATGCCGTCATCTCCAGGCGCTGGGCCGCCACCGGGAGCGCGCGGCCTTCATCATCGCGCAGGCGGAAGCCCTGGTGCGCCACGGCGCCGCCGCGGAGCTGCTGTCGCTGCTGGACTCGCTGCCCCCGGAGCTGCGCACCGCCGAGGTGAGGCTGGCCCGCGCCCGGGCCCTGGTGCGGCTGCTGGACCTGCGCCGCGCCCACGCGGAGCTGCTGGAGCTGCGCGCCGCGCTGGAGGCCTCGCCCCAGGAGGGGGACGCCTGGCGCGAGGGCGCGGACGGCGTGCTGGTGCGCGTGGCCCTCTTCTCCCTGGAGCCGGACACCTGTGAGCGGGCGCTCGGCGCCATGCCCATGCCGCGCGGCCCGGAGGAGTTCCTCCAGCGGCTGCTGGCCTGGGCGGCGCTGCGCTTCTTCCAGGGGCGGCTGGACGAGTCGCTGGACATGCTCGACACCGCCGCCGCCGGGACGGAGGACCGGCACGCGCTGGGCTGGTCCGCCTACGCGCGCGCGCTGATGCTCTGGATTGACGGCCGCGACGGAGAGCTGGCGGAGCCGGTGGAGCGGTGCATGGCGCTGCTGGAGGACGCGCCGCTCGACTCGCGGGGGCCGCTGGTGGCGGCCATGTCCGCGGGCATCCTCAGCCGGCTGGGGCGCTTCGCGGAGGCCGAGGTCGCGATGGCCCGCGCGCGCGAGCGGCTCGGGCTGCTGGGCGCGCCCCGGCTGGCGCTGGAGCTGGACTGCATCACCGCGTGGATGCGCGCGGAGCAGGGCGAGCGCCGCGCCGCGCTCGCGCTGCTGCGGGAGACGGAAGGCCGGGCCGAGCAGGCCGGCTATCTCTTCGTCCGCTACCTCTCGCGCGTCGGCGCGGGGCGCATGTTGCTGGAGCTGGGGCGCCGCGTGGAGGGCCTCGCGCTGCTGGCCGAGGTGGAGGCCGAGGTCGTCTCCCGCGGCGCGAGGGGGCTCGTGCGCGCCGTGGAGATGGCCCGCGCCATGGACGTGCCCGGGCAGCTGTCCGGGCCCGTCGCCGTGGAGCCGCGCGAGACGCGCCCGGGAGTGGCCGCCCGCCAGCGGGCCCTGGCCGCGCTGCACGCCGCGTGGCGGGGCGACAGCGTGCGCGCGGTGGGGCTGCTCGCCTCGCTGGAGCCGCTGACGGGCGGCGAGGACTTCGCGCTGGAGCGCGCGCTGGGACACCTGGCCCGGGCCCGCGTCCACCGGCTGGCGGGCCGGGCCGCCGAGGCGCAAGCGTCGCTGGAGGAGGCCGCGCGCGTCGCGGCCGGAGGCGAGGTGGACCCGGAGCTGATTCCGGAGCTGGTCCGCGCGTTGGACTCGCGGACCGTGGTGTCCGAGCCGGTGCAGGCCCCCGCCGCGCCGGAAGGGGTGGTGCTGGACGCGCGCCAGCACGCGCTGCGCTCCGCGGGGCGCACCGTGTCCCTGGCGAAGCGGGTGCTGCCGCGGCGGCTGCTGTACGCGCTGGCCCGGCAGCCGGGGCGCACGCTGCCGAAGGAGGCGTGCGTGCGCGCCATGTGGGACGCGGACTACGACCCGCGGCTGCACGACAACGCCCTGCGCGTCCACGTCAGCCACGTGCGCGAGATGCTGGAGGGCACCGGCGCGCGCGTGGTGTTCGAGGACCCCGGCTACCGGCTGGAGGTCCCCGAGGGCTTCTCCTTCCAGGACGTGCCCGGCCCCGGCTGAGCCCGGCGGGCTACGACGGCAATTCCACCACGAAGGCCGCGCCGCCGCCGGGTGCCTGCTCCACGCGGATGTGGCCGCCGTGGGCTTCGACAATCTGCCGCACGATGTAGAGCCCCAGCCCCAGGCCGCCCTTCCTGGGCGCGTTGTGGCCCTGGGTGAAGCGCTCGAAGACGCGCTCGCGCTCCGACTCCGGCACGCCCGGGCCGCCGTCCAGGACCGCCAGCCGGGTGGCGCCATCCCGCGACGACAGCGACAGCCGCACCGGGCTGCCACCGCCATAGCGCAGGGCATTGGACAGCAGGTTGCTCACCACCTGCTCCATGCGCAGCCGGTCGAAGCGGCACCGCAAGGGCCCGTCCACCGTCGCGCTCAGCACCACGCCCGCCTGCCGCGCCTCGTCCACGAAGCGCGCCACCACGTCGGACACCACCGCGGCCAGGTCGCCTTCGGCGTAATGGAAGTCCAGCCTGCCGCGCTGGATGCGGCTGACGTCCAGCAGGTTGTCCACCAGCGCCCCCAGCCGGCGAAGCAGGCGGTCCGTGGTCTCCAGCTTCGAGGCGGCCCTCGGCGAGCCGAGGGGCTCGGTGGGGGTCGTCTCCCCGATGCGCCTCAGCATCTGGAGCTGCAGGCTCAGCGAGGTGAGCGGCGTGCGCAGCTCGTGGCTGGCGAGCGACAGGAAGTCGTCGCGCGTGCGCACCGCCTGCTGCAGCGCGGCCTCCGCCTCCTTCAGCGCGGTGACGTCGAGGATGGCGCCGCGCACCACCGCCACCTGACCCGAGGCATCGCGCAGCACCTTCGCGCGGCTGATGAGCCAGTGCCACGAGCCATCCGGCCAGCGCGTGCGGAAGGTGGAGGCATAGGCGTCCACGCCAGCGGTGAGGACGGAGGAGACCTGGGCCTCCACCTCGGGCCGGTCCTCGGGGTGGATGGAGGCGATGAAGCGCTCGTGGGTCCACTCCTCCAGCGGCTGCTCGTAGCCGTAGAGCCGGTCATGCCCCTCGGAGCGGAACACCAGGCCGGTGGCGAGGTTCGTCTCCCAGACGGCCATCTGCGCGGACTCCAGCGCCACCTGGAAGCGCTCGCCGAGCTGGCGGAAGCGCTCCTCGGTGCGGGACACCTCGTCCTCGGCGTGCTGGCGCCGGGTGATGTCGGCCGCCAGCACCCACGTCTCGTCGCCCACGGCGCGGACGTTCACCTCCAGCCAGACGCGCGACGGCAGCTCCGCCAGGAAGCGCCCGCCCTCGCGCGTGGTGAGCGCGGAGATGAGCCGCGCGTGCAGCACGGTGCCCGTCAGCTCGGGCCACGCCCGCCATGGCTCCTCGCCCCGGAGCCGCTCGGCGGGCAGCCCCAGCAGGACGGCGGCGCGCGCGTTCAGCTCGCGGATGCGCCCCTGCGCGTCCAGCGTGAAGAAGGCCTCGTCCATCATCTCCTGGAGCACGCACAGCCGCGCCTCGGGGGACAGGCCCGCCTCGTCCGCCGTCGTCGCGGGCAGGGGGGCGGCCTCGGTGGAGGGGCTCGGCT
>NZ_JABBJJ010000390.1 GCF_012933655.1 Pyxidicoccus fallax
GTCCCCCCCGCGGTGCCGTCCGTCTTCCACAGCGCGACATCCTCGCTTTCGTATCGGAAGAAGAAGGCCACCGAGCCCGTGCTGGCGTTGGAAAAGAAAGCCTCTCCGAACAGCCCCTCCACATCCACCGGCGTGGTGCCCGCGTCGGTGCCGTCGCTCCTCCAGAGCCCGGACCTGTTCTGGGTGTTCCCGAAGAAGAGCGCGGCACCGCCCAACTCCACGATGTCCCCGTTGACGGAGGTGAAGGATTCGAGCGCCCGGGTGCCCCCTGGCGTTCCGTCACTCGTCCATAGCCCCCGGGTGTTCCACACGTAGAGCCTGCCTCCACAGGGAAGGGCCTCCCACGTTTCGGAGCCCGGCAGGTCCGTCAGCTTCACGGTCCCGGCCGCGGTGCCATCGCTCCTCCACAGCTCGGTGTGGCCCTCCTTGGGCAGGAGCAAGAACGCGGTGTTTCCGACGACTTCGAGGCTCGGCCACCAGCCGTCCACGGTGAACTGATGGAGGGCGACGGTGCCGGCCTCACTCCCATCGCTCTTCCACAGGGCATCCCCCCCGCCGCTGTCGGCGAGGAAGAACAGCGTGCTGCCCGCGGCCCTGAAGTTCCGCGGGTTGGAACCCTGAGGGCCCGGGTGGAGGTCCTTCACCCGCACCGTGCCCGCGCTCGTGCCGTCGCTCTTCCAGAGCTCCTTCCCGGAGTCGTCGAAGTGGGCGGAGAAGAAGAGTCCCGTGCCCACGCGGGTGAGCTCGTCAACCTCGTACGCGTCCGCCCAGCCGGGGAGCAGGGCCGACTTGAGCCGCACGGTGCCCGCCATCGTCCCGTCCGACTTCCACAGGGCCTCGCTGTCGGCATCGCCCTGTCGCGCCGTGAAGTACAGCGAGCCCCCCACTTCGACGAAGTTCGAGGTGAGGGAGGAGTCGGGCCCCGGCGCCAGGTCCATCACCAGGGAAGTGCCCGCCGGAGTCCCGTCCGTCTGCCACATCTCATCGCCCGTCATGGGCGTGGCCCCCAGGAAGTACACCTTGCCCCCGAAAGCAACCGGCTGACGGAGAGCGTCCGGCGCGTCTTGCTTTCCGGGGTGGATGTCCCTCAACAGCGCGGATTGGGCAAGCACCGGTACCGGGCTGGCGAGAGCGAGCGACAGCAGTGACCGGGCAATGACTTTCCAGCAATGCCTCACGTGTACCCCCTCGGACATGTGCACGACGGTCCGAGTCGAGCAGAGGCGAGGACCCGCACCAGCTGGGTCACTCCGGATTGTCATTGATTGGACAGTGCGTCAGCTCCAGGCGCGCACGTGGCGCAGGATGGCCGCGTTCACGTCCTGGGCGTGGGTGATGGGCCCCATGTGGCCCATGCCCGGAAACACCTGGAGCTCCGCACGGGACAGCACCTGGGCGAGCAGTTCGAGCACGCGCCGCTCGAAGGCCGGCGTCCGCTCCCCTCCGAGCAGCAGCGTCGGCGCGGCAATCGTTCCGTAGCGCTCGCGAGTCGTCCTGTCCGCGGACAGGGTGGCGACCTCCTGGTAGACCTTCCAGCCGACCTTGCGGAAGGCCTGCTGTGTCTCGGCGTTGAGCGCATCCCACGCGCCAGGGCCGTTCCAGCCCGAAACGAAGGCGGACAGCCAGGCCTCGCCGGTGCCCTCGAAGGTGGGCGGCAGTGCCGGCGCGCCATTCCAGTCATCCGCTTCGAGCACGCCGAAGGCCACCGGCTCGAAGACCGCCAGCGACTTCACCGAGGCAGGCCGCGCGAGGGCCAGCTGGAGGGCCAGGAAGCCCCCATAGGAGTGGCCGACGAGGTGGACCGGCTGTCCCACGCGGGCCATCAGGGCCTCCAGCGCGGTGAGGTCCTGTCGGAAGTGGAAGGGGGCTCCGACTGGCCACTGGCTGGACTCGCCGTAGCCGAGCAGGTCCGGGATGACGGTCCGATGGGTGGGCGCCAGGGCTTCTCCCAGGCGCCGCCACTGCCGTGCGGAGAAACCGCCGCTGTGGACGAGGACCACGGGCGGCCCGCTTCCCACGTCGCGGTAGGCCAGCGTCTGTCCATCCACCTCGAGGGCCTGCTGCGTGCCTTCCTTCGGGGTTGTCGTCATGCCGACTCGTCCACCTTCACCACGAGCTTGCCGAAGTTGCGGCCGTCGAGGAGCCCGATGAATGCCTCGGGCGCCCGGTCCAGCCCCTCCACGATGTCCTCGCGGTAGCGGACGCGCCCCTCTCGAATCCAGGCGCTCATGTCCCGGTAGAAGTCCGGAAGCTGGCTGACGAACTCCCGCTGGATGAAGCCTCGCAGCGTCAGGCTCTTGGAGAGCACGTCGCGCATGACGATGGGCAGCCGGTCCGGGCCCTCGAAGGGGCCGGTGCTGTTGTACTGGGCGATGAGGCCGCACACGGGGATGCGGGCGAACTCGTTGAAGAGCGGGAACACGGCGTCCCAGACCGCGCCGCCCACGTTCTCGAAGTACACGTCCACGCCCTTGGGGCAGGCCTCTTTCAGACGCTCGGCGAAGTCCGGTGCGCGGTGGTCCACGACGGCGTCGAAGCCGAGCGTGTCCCGGACATAGGCGCACTTCTCCGGGCCTCCCGCGATGCCCACCGCGCGGGCTCCCTTGATACGGGCGAGCTGGCCCACCGTGGCGCCCACCGGGCCGCTCGCCGCGGCGACGACGACCGTCTCTCCGGGCTGCGGACGGCCAATCGTCAGGAGGCCCGCGTACGCCGTGAAGCCGGGCATGCCGAGCACCCCCAGCGCCGTGGAGAGGGGCGCGGCCGCCGGGTCGAGCTTGCGCAGCCCCTCCCCCTTGGACAGCGCGTAGGACTGCCAGCCGGAATAGGAGAAGACGAAGTCACCTTCGGCGTAGTCCGGGTGACGGGAGCGGACCACCCGGGCGACCGTGCCGCCAACCATCACGGCCCCCAGCTCCACGGGTGGGGCATACGATTTGGCGGCGCTCATCCGGCCGCGCATATACGGGTCCAGGGACAGGTACAGGACCTTCAGCAGGAGCTCACCCTCTCGAGGCTCCGGCGCGGCAACGTCCTCGATGCGGAAGTCCGCTGGCGTGGGCCGGCCTTCAGGGCGGGACGCGAGCACGATTCGTCGGTTGGTCAGGCCACTCAATGCATTCCTCCCAGCAAGTGCGCCTTCCGTAATCGCCGCGCTGGGATGCGTCAAACCCTCTGTACCCTAGGAAGGCCGTCGGTGGACGATGGCTCGCTGCGCGTCACGGATGAGCAGCACGGAGGGCTCGTGGATTCCGGAGAACTCCGGATGTTAGCCGAGCGGACCTCGTGCACCAAGGGACCCGGTCGCTCGTATGTCGAGGGAGGCTCGTTCATGCAAAGCGGTTACACTGCGCGCCATGCATGCCTCCTGGAAGCGCAACACGGCCCTCTTCCTGGGAAGCCAGGCCCTTTCGCTGCTCGGCTCCTCCCTGGTGCAGTACGCGCTCCTGTGGCAGGTGACGCTGCAGACGCGCTCGAGCGTCATGATGACGCTCTACATCGTGGCCGGCTTCCTGCCCACGTTCCTCCTCTCGCCCTTCGCGGGCGTCTGGGCCGACCGGTACGAACGCCGCAAGCTCATCGTCCTGGCCGATGCGATGATCGCGCTGGTGACCCTGGCGCTGGCCGTGGTGTTCACGCTGCGCGGCACGGAGCTGTGGCTCTTCTTCCTGGCCGCGGCGGTCCGCTCCGTGGGCACGGCCATTCAGCAGCCGGCGGTGGGCGCGCTGCTGCCGCAGCTGGTGCCCGAGGACCAGCTGATGCGGGTCAACGGCATCCAGAGCACCCTTCTGTCGGTCAACATGCTGGGGGCGCCCGCGCTCGCCGGCTTCCTCATGTCCGTGGCCCCCCTGCCGGTGCTCTTCTACGTCGACGTGGTGACAGCGGCCCTGGCCATCGCCCTCCTGACCTTCTTCGTCCGGGTCGAGGCAAGCCCCCGCGCGCCGGCGCAGGCGGGGACCTCGCAGCTGGGGGAGATCCGCGACGGCTTCCGGTACATCCGCGGCCACTCGCACCTGGTGCCGTTCTTCGTCTACATGGGGGTCATCCTGGTGCTCATCACCCCGGCCGCGTTCCTCACGCCGCTGCAGACGGCGCGCAGCTTCGGCGGCGAGGTGTGGCGGCTGACGGCCATCGAGATGGTCTTCTCGGTGGGCATGATGTTGGGGGGCGCCGCGCTCGCCGTGCGGAGCAGCTCGGGCAACCGCATGCGGACGATGATTGCCTCCAACCTCATGATGGGCGCGTGCACCGTGGCCCTCGGCGTGGTGCCCCTCTTCTGGGTGTACCTGGCCATCATGGGCCTCTTCGGCGTGGCGCTGCCGTTCTACAACACGCCCGCCACGGTGATGCTCCAGGAGCGCGTGGAGCCGGCCTACCTGGGCCGTGTCTTCGGCGTGATGACCATGCTCTCCACAGCGCTGATGCCACTGTCCATGCTGCTCTTCGGCCCCCTGGCGGAGGCGGTCTCCATCGAGCGCATCCTGCAGGTCACCGGCGTGCTGGTGCTCCTCTTCGGACTGCTCGCGCCACTGCACCGCCGGCTGATGTCCTTCGGCGAGCCCAAGCGGACTTCCGGTGAGTCCCAGGACTCGGCCGGGCTGACGGTGTGAGGGGCGACACTCCGCCCCATCGGCGCGCCAACAGAACGCGGGCCCCGACGTTGTCCCCACCTGGGGCGCGAGGGAGTGGCACGCACCGTTACGACATCGTCGTCCACGCGCTGGACGTGGAGTCGCTCGAGATTCCTCCGGACGCGACCCCCGCGTTCCTGGGCTTCAACCTGCTCGGCCATACGCTGGGTAGGGCCATCCTCACGCCGACCTTCGAGCGCTGAGCCGAGCGCCCCCACCCGCCCACCAGGCATCGTCCGGTGCTGGCTGGCACCGGACGCGTTTGGTAGAGTGCTGCGCCCTTTCTCGTGCGGGCTCCTCCCTTCAAGGTCCACCATGGCCGTCCTGGCCTTCCTGCGTCGCGACTCCCTCCGCCCCCGGCCCTCTGCCGGGGGCTCCGTTTCATGGGCCCGAGTGCGCGGCTGGGCTCCGGCGCTCAGCGCCGCGGGCGTCCTGCTGCTCGTCTACCTGCGGACGCTGCTGCCGGGAGTGGGCTTCGCGGACACCGCGAAGTTCCAGTTCGTGGGCTGGGTCCTCGGCACGCCCCACGCGACGGGCTATCCCAACTATCTCGTCCTCAACCACCTCTTCCTGAAGGCGGTGCCGTTCGGCACCCTCGCGTGGCGTGCCAACCTCCTCTCGGCGGTCTTCGCCGTGGCGGCGGTCCTCGTCATGAGCCGGCTGCTGGTGGCGCTCGGCGTGCGCGCCGGCGTGGCCGCGCTGGTGGCCCTCGCGTTCGGGCTCACGCCCACACTCTGGAGCCAGGCCCTCGCCGCCGAGGTCTACACGCTCAACCTGCTCTTCGTCGCCGGCGTCACCCTCTTCTTCGTCCGCTGGCGGCAGACCGGAGCGCGGCGCTTCTTCTACGCGGCGTGTGGACTCTACGCCCTCTCCTTCGGCTGCCACCTCACCATGATCACCCTGCTGCCCGCCATCGTCGTCTGGGTATGGACGACGGAGCGGCGCGTCTTCTGGGACGTGCGTGCCGTCTGTGCCGTGCTGGGGCTCATCGTGCTCGGCGCCTCCCAGTACGCGTACATCTTCTGGCGGACGCACAGCCCGGACACGATCTACTCGGAGATGCGCGCGGGCAACCTCTCGGAGTTCTGGTGGTCCATCACCGGGGCCCAGTTCAAGTCCTTGATGTTCATGTTCACCCCGCGCCAGTTCCTCACCGAGCGGGTGCCGATGTACCTCGGCCTGCTGTGGAAGAATCTCTGGCCCTTCCTGCCCCTGGTGCCCGTGGGCCTGCTCACGCTCTGGCGCCAGCGGGGGCCGTGGAGCTTCCTGCTGCTTGGAGCACTGGGCAACGCCGCCTATGCCCTCAACTACGGCATCTGGGACATCTTCGTGTACTTCATCCCCGGCTACTTCTTCCTCACCGTGCTGGCGGGCGTGGGGCTGGAGTCGCTGCTGGACCGCTGGCGCTCCGCCCCTCGGTGGGCCGGAGTGGCCGTGGCCCTGCTCCCGGCGCTCGCGCTGGGCGCGGTGAACTTCCGCGAGGTGGACCAGAGCAAGGAGCGCCGGGCGGAGAACTTCCTCCACGACACGCTGAAGGTGGTGGGCACGGACGCCCTCATCGTCACCCGGATGTACGACGAGTCGGAGACCCTCTGGTACGCGCTGTTCGGAGAGGGGCTGGGCGAGGCGCGGCGCATCCTGCTGCTGTACGACCACCCCCGCATGGAGGACGTGGCGGCCTACGTCCGCGACGGCGCGCCGCTGTCCGCGCACGTCCGCCCGGTGCCGCCCGGCACGCGCGTGTTCACCATCGACGCGGACAAGGCGGAGGAGCTGCGGGGACTGGGACTCCAGACCGCGGTGCGCGGCGAGCGGATATGGGAGGTGCTCCCGCCCGCCCCCTGAGCACGGGAGCCGCGCCCGTGCCCCGGGGGCCTTCGCGACTCAGCCGGTGCGGCTCACTGCAAGTAGAAGTGGTAGTTGGCGCCGTAGTTGTTGTCGTAGCGCACGCAGGAGCTGCGGTCCGTGTTGCGGAACCACATCTCCAGGTGGCGGGCGCCGGCCGGAGCGACAATGGGCGTCGCCACGGAATAGCCAGAGCCGGTGACGACCGTCTCCTGGATGGGGCCGTTGTCGAAGCGGTACAGCGCGGAAATCACCCAGGCCGGGCCGTTGTACGTCGCGCGGCACTCGGGCAGGCGGTTCACGTCGTAGTTGATGATGAACTGCTGGCCGGCGCGCAGCGTGCCCGTCACCACCTCGTCCCAGTTCGAGTTGAACGAGAGGGCCGGCCCGCCGATGGCGAAGTGGTAGTTGCTGCCGTAGTTGGAGTCCCAGGCCTGCTGGCAGCCCGGGCCCGAGATGTCGAACCACATCACTAGGGCGCCGCTCACGCCCGCGGGGAGATGCAGGGTGCGCTGGTTCTGGTTGTCCGGCGAGAGGCCGGCCACCCAGAAGCTCACCACCGGGCCGCGGTTCACCTGGACGTAGCCGTTGATGGTCCAGGTCGGGCTGCCCGAGGAGGTGGTGCCCCGGCACTGCGGCAGGCGGCTGATGTCATAGTTGACGACCACCTGGCCGCCCGCGGGGATGACCTCCACCGACGGCGTCTCGTTCCAGTTGCCATCGAAGGTGATGGCGACGGGGGTGGTGGTCTGCGCCGCGGCGGTGGAGGCCGCGAGCAGCAGCGGAAGGAGGGAGGGAAGGAATCGACGAACCACGATGCGCTCCTTTCGAGCGGAAGAGGGACCGACGGCGCTAACCCAGTCCCGCGCATCAGGTCTATCGGGCGTCCTGCCGTGACGGGCACTCACTTCGGGGGGATGGCGGCGAGGATGAACCGGGGCAGCAGCTCCTCCCGGAACTTCCGCCAGATGGCCACGTGGTTGTAGTTGCCGGCGGTGAACATCACGACGAGGTCGAGCTCGGGGACGACCATCACCAGCTGGCCGCCGTTTCCACTGGCTTCGTACTCCGAGTACACGCGGTCACCGACGCGGAGTTCATGGCGCCACCATGTGTAGCCATACGTGCGTCCGGGCTCCATCGTCGCGTGGTTCGCCGTGGAACGCTCGACCCAGCGCTGGCTCACCACGCGTCTGCCATTCCAGGTTCCGCCGGAGAGATGGAGCTGCCCCAGCTTGAGCGCGTCGCGCGGGCGCATGTAGATGCCGCCTCCCAGGTACTGCTCTCCATCGGGCATCAGGTCGATGTGGTAGCCGCGCATCTGGAGGGGCGTGGCGAGGTTCTTCTCGAAGAACTCCGGAATCCACATGCGGGTGGCATTGCGCAGGACGCCGCCCACCAGGTTGATGTTCGCCGAGCAGTACACGGCCTTCTCGCCGGGCTCGCGCACCATCGGAAGGTCCAGCGTGTACTTGTACCAGTCGGGCACGCTGTCCTCGAGCCGCTCCTCGTTTCCGGGCGAGTCCGGGTCCTCGTCGTCGCAGGCCAGCCCCGTCGCCATGGTCATCAGGTGCGCGACGGTGAGCTTGCGCTTGCGCGCGTCCAGGTTGGCGATCTTCCCCTTGTACTCGGGGAACAGTGAAACCACCGGCGTGTCCACGGTGAAGGGCGCCCCCTGGTCCAGCGCGATGCCTATCAGCACGGAGGCGTAGGACTTCGCCGCGGAGCGCAGGTCATGCGGGCGCTCCTTGTCGAAGCCGCGGAAGTACTCCTCGACCACCAGCTTGCCGTGACGCGCGATGAGCAGGCCCTGGATGGCGGGCGCCGACTCCGGGCCGGGCTCCTGGTCGAGGATGCCCTGCACGAGCTGACGGATGGGCTGGACGTCCATGCCGACGTCGGCGAGCGAGGCCGTCGTCCAGCCATCCTCCTCGGCGATGGGCTTCTGGTAGACGTAGGGGCCTGGAGCGGGCGTGCGGGGATGGAGCCCGACGGCTTGATTCCGGTCCCTGCGCGTGAAGTCGAAGGTCATGTCCAGGGACGGCAGGAACAGCGACAGCCGACCGGCTCGCGCGTCGAACGTGCCCTCCAGTTGGACGTTCCCCGAGGTGGACGTAAGGCGGATGGCGCTCCCCTGGATGCCGACGCGGAACAGCAGTCTGTTGCCGAAGTTCCGCTCGGGGTTTCGGATGAAGGCACTCACGGTGCCATCCGGCTGCTTCCGGAACACGAGGTACAGCGAGAACCGGTCTTCCAGGGGCGCCACGTCCCCGCGCCACACGCCCTCCTGGAGCGCACGCAACCGCACCGGCGTGGCGAAGGTCATGCCGCTCATGAGCACGCGCGGCTGAATCCAGTGGCCGGCGATGCGCCGGCCGTCCTCCGCCAGCGTCGCCCGCAGCTCGCCCTGGCCTCCAGGGAGGACGACGGAGACCTTCCTGCCGTCCACGCGGGCCGGGACGTCGAAGCCCGAGATGCGCGCCCGCCAGGCGCCCTCGCCACGCACCAGGGTCAGCTCTCCCCTCACCTGTGGCCCGAGGACGCGCTCGCTGCCCCAGACTCCCACCAGTTGCTCCGCGGGCTCGGGTTGCACGGGTGTCGCGCCGACGAGCCAGGGAACCAGCGCCAGGAAGGTACAGATGACTCGGGTAGTCGGGTTGCAGGTGTGATTCATCGTGGGCGCGAAGCTACCCCACCGCGAGGAGCCATGTGGCGCTCGCGTGGCTCAGTCGTCGAGCGCGCCCGCGAGGACCCAGGAGCGCACCCGCACGAGGAGGTCCGGGTGCTGGTCGAAGTACGTCGGGTTGTTGCGCGGCATCCGGCTGCCGCAGGCCGTGCCCTCCAGCTTGCGGACCAGCACCGAGTCGCCGGGCTTGCTCGCGCTCACCCGCGAGAGGGTGTTGCACTCGGCCACATTCGCCCGGGCGCCCACCAGGCTGGTGTAGCTGCTGGCCGACAGGTTGAGGCCGCCGCTCCTCGGGTGGCAGCGCGTGCAGCCCGCGTCGCGCCACACGGGTTGGATGTCCGTGCCGTAGCGCGGCACCGTCACGGGGATGGTCACGCTGCGGACCACGGGAGCACTCCGCCCATCCGTGACGCTGACCTTCAGGGTGAAGGAGGTCCGCGTCCCGATGGCCGGCGAGTACCACTGGGCGCTGCTGCCGGTGCGCGAGCCCACCCATGTGCCCTTCGCCGAGGGCGCCTGCTGCGTCCACGCGTAGGTGAGTGTGTCGCCATCCGGGTCGCTCGCGGTGATGGAGAAGGTGCCGGTGGCGCCCGCCAGCAGCGAGTCCGGTCCGTCGAGGGTCGCGGCCACGATGGGAGGCCGGTTCCCCGCCTGAGCGGTGAGACCCGTGAGGCAGACACCGAGAAGCACGAGCGATGCGAGATACCTCGGCAACCGAGGGAACATGACGCCATCCTTCACGACGAAAAGGTTCACGGCGTCTCCCGCCATCAGGCCATGGGCGTACAGGATAGGCACCGACACGCGACGTCAGGCAAGCGGGCCAGACACCGCGCGCCACCTTGTGGCCGCTCACGGTTCCGGATGAAAGTGGGCGCCCCACCCCTGACCGGGAGTACCGATGCCCGTCGTGGAATCCCGCATCGACACCGTGACGCTCTACCAGCAGGGCGCGCGAGTGACGCGGCTGCTGACACTGGAGTGTCCCGGGGGCCGCGCGCCCGGGGAACTCGAAATCCCCCGGCTGCCGCTGGCGCTGTTCGACCCCACCGTGCGCGTGCGGGTGCTCTCCCCCCTCGGCGACGGCGCGGACCTCACGGCCACGAACGTTCGCGTGGGCCTGTGGCTTCCGCCGCGCGAGACGCCCCTGGAGACGGTGGACCAGGCCGCGCTGCGCACGCTGCGGCAGCAGGCGCGGACGGTGGAGAGCCACATCCGCCAGCGCCAGTGGGAGCTGAACGTCTTCTCCAACATCACCGTGCCCCCGCGCCCGAAGCCCGAGGAGGGCAAGCCCCCACCGGCCTCGCCCCTGGGCGCGCGCATGGCGCTGGAACAGT
Organism: Pyxidicoccus fallax; assembly: GCF_012933655.1. Lineage (GTDB taxonomy): Bacteria > Myxococcota > Myxococcia > Myxococcales > Myxococcaceae > Myxococcus > Myxococcus fallax. Next base: position 10,500 of record NZ_JABBJJ010000390.1, read on the forward strand.
TCACCCACGACGGGGCGCAGGCCCGGCTCTCGGAGATGCGCGCCCTCAACGAGCAGCTCCGCAAGCTGCGCGAGGACATCGCCGTCCTCGAGCAGAAGCTGGCCCAGGCCTCCACCGCCCGGCAGGTGACAGCCAGGGACCTCTACAAGTCCGTGCACGTGCAGCTCCGCCACACGGGGGCCGCGCTCTCCCGCACGAGCCTCTCCGTGGAGTACTTCGTCCCCGGCGCGCGCTGGGCGCCCAGCTACCAGTGCCGCCTGACGCGGGACTGCAGGCAGGTGGAGCTGGTGATGCGAGCCCTCATCGGCCAGCACTCCGGCGAGGACTGGAGCGGCGTGAAGCTGGTGCTCTCCACCGCCGCCCCGCTGAGCTGGACGGAGCTGCCGGAGCTGTCCTCCATCCGCATCGGCCGTGCACAGCCTCCGCCTCCCGCGCGCGCGGGCTTCCGGCCACCGCCGCAGGGCGCCGCCTCGCTCTTCTCCGACTTCGACCGGGAGAGGCAGGCGCTGCTGCGCGGGCTGCCCACACCCCCACCCTTCCCCGT
>NZ_JABBJJ010000391.1 GCF_012933655.1 Pyxidicoccus fallax
CGCCCGGGGGGCAGGGGAGGTAGGGTAGGAGGATGTTCATCCTCGTCCTGGGAGGCGGTGTCTCGGGTTTGTCGTGTGGCATCCGGCTCGCCGAGGCTGGCCATTCCGTGGAGTTGTGGGCGCGCGAGGTATCGCCACACACAACGTCGGATGTGGCGGCGGCCGTGTGGTACCCGTACCGCGCCGGGCCACAGGAGCGCGTCAATGCCTGGGCGAAGCGCACGTACGGGGTGCTCCAGGCCCTGGGGCAGGAGCACCCCGAGGCCGGCATCCTGAGGGTCTCCGGCGTGGAGGCGTTCAGCGCGCCGGTGGAGGACCCGTGGTGGCGCGACAGCGTGCCGGACTTCCGCCGGGCGCGGCCGGAGGAGCTGCCGCCGGGGTTCGTGGACGGCTACGCTTTCAGCGCGCCCGTCATCGAGATGCCGCGCTACCTGCCCTTCCTCATGGCGCGCTTCCAGGCGCTCGGCGGGCGCGTCGTCCAGCGGGAGGTGCGCTCGTTGGAGGAGGCGTGGGCGCGCGCGCCGGTGGTGGTCAACTGCACGGGCCTCGGTGCTCGCGCGCTGGTGGGGGACGAGTCGCTGTATCCCATCCGGGGCGAGGTGCTGCGCGTGGAGCCGCCGCCAGTGGACCGCTTCATCTTCGCGGACGAGGCGGACCGCATCGCGTACGTCATTCCCCGCTCGCGTGACTGCATCCTCGGGGGCACGGCGGAGGAGGGGAACGCGTCGCTGGAGCCGGACCCGAGAGAGGTGGACGGCATCCTGGCGCGCACCGCGGGGCTGCTGCCGCCGGGGACGCGGGTGCACGTGGTGGAGCACAAGGTGGGCCTGCGCCCGGGACGTCCCGTGGTGCGCGTGGAGGCCGAGCGCGTGGGCGGGCGCACCGTGGTGCATGACTACGGGCACGGGGGCGCGGGCGTCACGCTGTCCTGGGGCTGCGCGGAGGAGGTCGTCGCGCTCGTGGAGGCGCACGGGCGCTGACGGCGCGGGAAGATTTCCGCCCCCCTTCGTTCGGTGTGCAAGGGCCGAAGGACAGGGTAGGGACATGCACGCCACAGCGCTTCGCTTCATGGGTTGGGGAGTCGTGGTTTCACTGGGGCTGACGGGCTGCGAGGGCGGCGTCCACTCCGCGAGCGCGGACGAGTACGCGAGCACGCGGACGCAGCTGCAGTCCGGGACGCTGACGCTCGGCAAGGGCACGAGCGTGGACTTCTCCGGGTACGGCTACTCCGAGCACTGCCACGTGCCGCAGGCGGTGCTCACGCAGCTGGGCAGCGGCGTGGGGCGGCAGCTCCGCGTGCGGATGGGCTCCGGCGCCGCGCTCCAGGAGGGCCTGTGCACCGTCACCCGCGCCACCGACGGCGGCACCGTGGTGATGCATGGGGAGGGAATCTCCCGGTTGGACATGGCCGAGGACGCGGGCGTGGTGCTCTCCGCGATGCATGGCGCCGCCAGCGACAGGAACGGCGTCACCTGGCATGCGCCCACGGATACCGAGGCCACGCTCAACAACATGCAGGTGACGAAGCCCAACGACGTCATCGAGCGGCTCGCGGATGACGGGCAGAACGACACGCTCATCTACACGGCGCCACACGGCGGCAACATCGAGATGAAGACGTCGGACCAGGTGGAGCTCATCGCGCCGGTGGCCACATCCAAGGTGTCCACCTGGCGGGTGAAGGGCTGGCACTCCTCGTCCGGCGACGCGAAGAACCACTGGCACATCACCTCCACGGACTTCAACGAGCACAGCTTCCCGAGCCTGGGCGCCGTCATGGGGCGTGACTTCCGATATGCCGTGTCGTTCCACGGCTACAAGGACGACCCCGAGCTGCCCATCGATATCCTGGTGGGAGGCCGCGAGGACCTCGTGTTCCGCGAGGGCGTGGCGGAGGTCCTCGACGATGCGCTGCGTGGGTCGAACCTCGTCGTGGAGCCCGACCCTCCGACGTTCAAGGGCAACGAGGAGTCCAACTTCATCAACCGCCTCGCGAAGGACCGCAAGGGCTTGCAGCTCGAGCAGTCTGCGACGGCGCGCAACGGCTACTCGACCGCCATCGCGAACGCGGTGAAGGCCCACTACACGTGCCTCATCGACACCACCGCCGAGGACACGCTGACGGTGTCCGGCGCGGCGGCGCAGGGGCACAGCGATGGCATCGTGTACCACGGCACCGGCTGCACGATGTACGCGGCCGACGTCACCGTGACGGCCCGCCCCGTGACGACGACGTACTCCGTCACCGCGAGCACGCCGCTGGCCGGACTGTCCCAGGAGGACTGCGCGAAGACGGAGTGGTACCTCAGCCTCTACCGTTGGTCGCAGACGGCGGGGCGCTACCACCGGGTGGGGGGCACTCGCGGGAAGGGCGCGTACGTGTCGGGGGCCTGCCAGCCCGTCTTCAAGGACAGCACGTACGGCGCGGTCACCTTCCAGGCGCCGCTCGGGGCCGCACCCGCGGACACGTACCGGGCGGTGGCCTGGGCCCGGCGCTACACGACGACGACGAACTACACGGCGCTGCCGGTGTCGGTGAACGTCGGGCCGTAGGGGCGGCGGAGGAGCGGGGTGCCCCTCGTCGGGCCGGCAGGGTGGAACCGCGTACGGCTGGGACGCACGGCGTTCCAACCGCACGCGGACCCGAGGGGCCGTCACCTTCCCGGCCTTGCTGACTCGACTGGCGCAGGGGGCCCTCTCGTACGGCATGGGCCTTGCTCGATAGCATCCCGGTATCGCCACCCCGCGGATGGGCACCCATCCGGCCGAGGACGCTCATGAGCCACGACGCCCCGTCTCCCGACACTTCCCGTCAGTATGGCCCGCTGGGGCCCCTCGCGCTGTCGCTGTCCGGCGGTGGCTATCGCGCGGCGGCGTTCCACCTGGGCACGTTGCGGTTCCTGGACGGGGTGGGGCTGCTGCCCGACGTCGTGGGGCTGTCCACCGTGTCGGGCGGCACGCTCACCGGTCTGGCCTGGGTGGTGAGTCAGGTCGACGGCAAGTCGTTCCCGGAGTTCTACGACTCCTGGTCGGCGTACCTGAAGCGGACGAACGTGATTGCCGAGGCGCTGAATGGCCTGACCTCGGACCGGGACCATGAGAGCCACAAGTGGGCCAGCCTCATCCGCTCCGCGGCGGACGTCTATGCGCGGCCCGACTTCCTCGGCGACCGCCGCTTTGGCGAGGTGATGGGCGCGAGCGGCCTCCGGTTCCAGGAGCTCATCTTCAACTCCACCGAGTTCCACACCGGCCTGGACTTCCGCTTCCGGCGCAGCAGTGACCCGAAGGCGCTCCAGGGCAACGTCAACTACAAGCTGCCGGGCTCCGTGGCGCAGCACGTCCGACTGGCGGACATCGCGGCCGCGTCGTCCTGCTTCCCCGGAGGCTTCGAGCCCCTGGTCTTCCCGCAGCAGTTCCACTGGTCCCGGGAGTTTCCGCTCGCGTCCGCGCTCGGGGAGCTGGGGCCGGGCTTCGACGGGGGGCTGCCGCTGATGGACGGCGGCATCTACGACAACCAGGGCGTCGACAGCCTGCTGATGGCGTTCGACCACGCGAAGACGGCGCCCACGCTGCTCATCTCGGACGTCAGCACGAAGGACACGCGGATGTACGACGTCCCCGAGAACCCGACGAAGCGCGGTTGGGTGACGCTGAATGGGGTCTCGTGGATGGGCTGGGCGATGTTCTTCCTGTGCCTTGCATCCGCGGTCTGCCTCGCCTGGCGCGGAGTCGACGACATCCGTGAGGGGACGTGGAACCCTGGGGACGCCTTGCTGTACCTCGTCCCCGGCGCGCTGACCGCCGCGGTGGCGGTGGCGCTGGTGTGGCTCCGCCTGCGCGTGAAGGACGTCAATGCGCTGCTCCGCAAGCAGATGGACCTGAACGCCTGGCCGTCGTTCCAGAAGCTCACGGTGCTGGAGTTCGCGCAGATGGTGGTGCTGCGTGGCACCTCGTTGCTGGCGCTGACGTCCAGCGTGTTCATGAAGCGGGTGCGAGGGCTCGTCTTCAACCGCGTGTACCACGACCCCCGGTTCGAGCACCGGCGCATGTCGAACCTCATCTACTCGCTGACGCTGAACCGTCCGCGGCTCTTCGCCGCGCATCCGTGGATGAAGCCTGGCCCGCATCTGGTGTCAGTGGCGCAGCAGGCCTGTCAGATGCCCACCACGCTGTGGTTCACGGACCCGGGCCAGTTCACCACGCTGGAGACCGCTGGAGAGGCCACCGTCTGCTTCGTGCTGCTGCGCCACATCCTGGAGCACCACCAGGGCCGGTACGAATCCCAGGGGCTTCCGCTCTACGACCTCTTCCAGCGGCTGCGGAAGGAGTGGGCGGTGTTCAACCAGGAGGCTCGCCCGTCCGAGGCCTCGCGGCCGGTGGCGGCGTAGCAGGTCATTGGAGCTTCCGCAGCGCCTCCTCCGCGCGGAAGCGAACCCCGAATCGAGGACTCCGGCTCGCGCGCTCCAGTGCTTCCCGGACGCCCTGGGAGGGATTGCCGATTTCCCCCAGGGACCACACCGCCGCGGCGGCGACCGGCTCGTTCGGGTCCTCCAGGGCGCGGAGCAACTCCGGAGTGGCCTCCCGCGCGGAGGCCCCCAGGCCGCCCAGCGCCTCCGCCGCGTCGAGCCGGACCCATTCGTGCGCGTCCTCGCGCAGCACGGCCCGGAGGACTTCGAGCGTGCGGCGATGGTCCGGGGCAATGCTGACCAATGCGGCAATGGCCTCGCGGCGCACCGCCACGTCCGCGTGCTTCAGTTGCTCCAACAGGTCCGGTGGTGGCTCTTCAGGGGCCTGTTCTTCCAGCTCCTCCGGTGCGTCCTCTCGCTCCACTGTGAGCACGTTGTCCGTGACGATGAGCGCGCCCCGGTCCTCCTCGTCCTCGCCCTGCCAGGTCACCCGGCCATTCAGCGTGTAGCCCCATGGCGCGAGGAAGCGCTCGATGAGGAGGCGCAGCCAGTCGTCGAAGTGGGGGAAGCCCTGCCAGCCATCCCACTCGATGAAGCGCGGCGCGCGCGTCACCGGGCCGGTGGTGCCGTCAGCCGCGGCTTCGTACTGCGTGTGGGAGGAGGGGACCCAGACGTAGCCCATCGGGCCGGCGACTCTGTCAGAAATGTCATTGAAGCTTCACGTGGGCCGGTGTGGTGGCGCGTGGGCGCGGCCTCGGGGCGGAGCACATGTGAAGAACTGAGCCGTCCATGGCCCTTCCATACGTGGTGCGCCCGTCACGCCACGACAACACTCTATCGGGGCAGGCAAGGGGCCGAGGTGTCGGCCCCCGGCAGGCCACGGCGGAGGTCGAGATGGCGAGACGTCCGAGGAACTCCGGGCACCCGGAGCAAGCGCATGAGCGAGGAAGTCAGGCCGAGGGCCGCGACCACCTGGTGCTCATCCCAGGCTTCGGCGGCTTCGATGCACTGGGCACACTGCGCTACTACCACGGCGTCACCGAGGTGCTGCGCGAGCTCGAGGCCACCTCGGAGCTGTCCGTGCACTACTTCCCCAACCTGCCCACGGCCAGCGTCCAGACGCGGGCCCAGCGGCTCCAGCTCTGGCTCGCGGCGCTGTGGGACCGGCTGAACATCCTTCCGGAAGACCGCATCCACCTCATCGGCCACTCCACCGGTGGGCTGGACATCCGCCAACTGCTCACCGACTACCGCGTGCAGTACGAGCGGGATGCGCGAGACATGGGCGGCTCCTGGCCTGCGGTCCTGGACAGAATCGTCTCGGCGCAGTTCCTCTCCACGCCCCATCGCGGCACCGCCCTGGCCTACCACCTGAGCCGCACGCGGCTGCGCCGCACGGCCTGCCGGGCCATCCTGCTCGGGGCCTACCATTCGCTGCGTGCGTCCGGCGAGTTCGGCAGCGGCCAGCTGGGCCGGCTCGGCAAGCTGATCGCGCGCTCCGCCCAGGCTCCCGACTGGGTGGACGCCATCCTCGACACCCTGCGCGGGACGTACATCGCCCAGGGGAGCCTCGAACGCGCCATGGCGCGCAGCGCCTATTTCGAGCTGCTGCGCTGGCTGTTGGACATGGGGACCGACTTCAACGCCATCACGGACCTGGACCCCTGCAAGCCGCCACAAGGTGCTCCCGCCAGCCCCGCCCACCAGGACGCGGAGGACTACACGGCGGACACGCGCTTCCTGCGCGAGCGCCGCATCCGTGTGCGCTCCATCGTCACCGTCGCCGCGAAGCCTCCGCCAGCCCAGGGGCGGGTGCCCACGCTCTACGCGTTGACGTACGGGCTGACGGCGCTGGACCCTCCCGAGCGGCTTCAGCTCCGCACGGTGCGCGAGTTGATGAACCCACGGCGTCAGCGCACGCTGCGGCCCACGGAGAATGACGGCTTCGTCAACTCCGTCTCCCAGGTCTGGCCGGACGAGACCCACAGCTTCCTCGTCGACGGTGACCACGCGGACGTCCTCGGCCACTTCCACTCACCACCGGCCACGCGGAGTGGGGACTTCTTCGCCTTCCGCCAGTACGACCTGCTGGGCTCGAATTCTGGATTCGCCGAAGGGGACTTCACCACGCTCTGGCGGAAGGTCGCCCACTTCGCCCTGGAGCGGACCGAGGCACACCAGGAGCAGTCCGACACCACGGTGGTGCAGTTCCCTCGGTGATGAAGACGGACGAGGGGCCCGGGCAAGCCCGGGGCCCCTGTGAGCCGGGAGCGACTCAGAGCGGGTTGAGCTCACAACTCTCGAGGCACGAGGCGAACTCGCTCCTGCACACCTCAAGCGGCTGCGTCTGGCGTTGGACGCAGAAATTGAATCGAGCCTCACAGCCCGCCTCGCACCGCGACAGGGCCTGGTCGGACACCGCCTCGTTCGAGGTGTTCTCCTCCACTCCGGCGCCGCAGCCCGTCAGCAGCCCCGCGGCCAGCATCACGCCCATGACCCATGTCTTCGCTTGCATGTTGTTTCTCCTGGAGAACCTTTCCGGGTGGAAGGGTTTTCCGAGGATAGCGGTGATTGTCATCCGGTTGCATCCGGAATGATTCCCGCGTGTCGGGCTTCACTCGAAGAGGGACAGCTCCGAGAGCGAGTTCACGACCATCGCCGACGTGCCACGCCACATGGGCACGATTCGGACGTGGCGGACCGTGGGTGAGCCGGACAGGGGGATGTCGAGGAAGTACCGGCCACGGTTCTGGAGCGGCGGGTCCCACGGACTGTCCGCCTGACTCTCTCTCCGGAAGCCGCGGCTGTTGCCCGTCTCGCCGTCCTGTTCCGTGAGCGTCCGCCGGGCCAGCTCGGTCCATTGGGTCCCGTCTTCGCTGCCCTCGATGACCAGCACATGTCCCGAGGTGACGAGATTGCGGACGACCACGCGAGACAGCCGCGCCGGGGCATCGAGGCTGACGCCCACGGGCAGCACGGGAGTCCCGGGCGCTTGAGGCCACAGCTCATGGGGTTTCCTCTCGGCGAAGTGTCCATCCGTGAAGGGGCAGGGCGCATCGAGCGCCGGATGACACGCGGCTCCCCGGCTGATGGGACGTAGCGAGCCCGTCGGAACAGGGAGCCGCTCACTGCGCCATTCGAGCCGGAAGTAGAGCCAGGCCTCGGGGCTCGTCAGGGGATAGCGATTCCAGGCGCCCGCGCTCACCACCCGCACCTGTGCCTCCGCGGCGGCATCCTCGACGAGCCAGGGCGCCAGGGCCCACGGTGAGGCGACCCCGTGCTCCTGCCACACCAGGCCCTCCTGCCCGTGGACCTGCAGCGTGGACAGGGGAATGAGCGGATCCTCCAGCCCGACACCCTCTTCCTCCTGCGGCTCGTCCACGGAGACCACCACGCCCTGGGGAGCCTCCGGCGTCGGTGGGATTGGCGCGAAGGTCAGCGCACGTCCGGTCGGCGCGTCCGCCCACGCCAGGTTCGCATCCCAGAGACGCATCACCGGAATCTCGGAGTCGCCCCCGCCCGTGGCGAGGGTGAAGGACGCGAAGGTGGCCCGGCCATTCTCCACGGGCGTCGCCACCCGGAAGCGCTCACGGAAGTTCGGGCGCAGCCGGGTGTCCTCTCCCTCCATCCGCGGGAGGATGTCCCCCGCGAGGATCTCCAGCGCGAAGGCGCCATTCGCATGCGTCTTCGTCATGCCGTACGGCGTGAAGTCGAGCGGCCCGAACACGCTGGGGGCACGTCCGCCCTCCAATGACAGCTCCGTGTCGCCGAAGGGCGAGCCATCCCCGCGCAGGGCGAGGCCGTAGATGAAGAGAGGGGAGTCGGGGTAGGGCTCGCAGCCCGTGCCGCAGAGGCTCACCAGCAGGAGTCCGGCGAAGAGGTTGGGGCGCATGTCAGTAGGTGCCTTTCAGCCCCAGCATGGGGAGGACGACGGGGAAGCCCTGCTCCTTGCGACGAAGGATGGGCGGGTCCTCCGGGGTGAGGCGCTCGGAGGTGTACTCGTAGAAGAGGACCTCCTGCTGGAGCGAGGCGTTCAGCAGGTCGAGTGAGAGTTCGAGCATGACGTCATCCAGGGTCCATGCCTTGGAAGCGCGCAGGTCCACGCGCCAGAAGGAGGGCAGGCGCGAGGCCAGGTCCCGGTCCTGCCGCACCCAGCGGGGATTCCCCTGCGCGTCCTCGGCGGCGCGCATGGGCTGGGGCGTCAGCTCGCCCGTCTCCGGGCGGCCCGTGTTGAAGTGCACCACCGCGCCCACGGTGTAGCCCCGGCCCAGCTTGCGGCTGACGGCCGCGTTGAAGACGTGCGCCTGCTCGAAGGCGAAGGGCACCGTGGCTCGCTCCGTCCCCACGAGCTGGTTCTGGTCGTCGTAGCGGGGGATGTCCAGCCGCCGCCGGCTCTGGAGGAAGCTGTAGGACGCCCAGCCGAACCAGTCCTCGCCGAGCGCGTGACGGGCCATCACCTCGAAGCCATACGCCTCGCCGCTCGCGGCCGGGGTCGTGGCTCCCACGCCTCCCCGGCGCCGGTTGGCGAAGACCCGCTGGAGGTCGAACTCCACCGTGCGTTGCAAGGGATTGTAGAAGACGTCGGCGCTCAGCTCCCACTTCGGGTGGGGTTTCCACTCGGCGCCCAGGTCGAACTGCATTCCCTCTTGAAGGCCATGGCGCAGGCCGGACACGTCCATCACCGGCAGGTGCAGGAGCACGGTGGGCGCCTGGTGATAGAGGCCCGCGCCCGCCTTGAGGACGAGTGACTCCGTGAGGGCATGGCGCACCGCGAGCCGGGGCTCCAGCGTCGTGAAGGTGGCTTCTTCCAGCAATTGATAGACATCCGCCCGCACGCCGGGAACGACCATCCACCGCGGCGACGGGCGCCACTGCAGCTCCGCGAAGGCCCCGCTCATCCGGGCGCCCGACGTGGGGCGGGTGAGCGGGTCGTCGTCGGAGAAGTACACGGAGCCGGCGGGGGCGCCCGTCCCGGTGGCGACCACGGTGGCCTCGCGGTGCTCCACGTCGCCACCGACGGTGAGCCGGAGCGACTCGCTCCACTCGCGCGACCAGCGGATGCGTCCCGCGAGGCTCTTCTCCCGCAGGCCATATTCCCCGAGCACCACGCGGGGAGGGCCTCGCTCGGAGACGAGGCTCAGCTCGTCCAGGCCCGCGGTGAGGCCCACCTCCAGCTCGCCTCCGGCGAAGGGGTGGGTGCCGCGCAGGTCCACCCGGTGGAAGCGGGTGATGATGCCCGAGCCGTTCGAGGGCCCCAGGGGCATGCCGTCGGGGAGCTGCCCCGGCTCCTCCGGGGCGTGCTCCGCCAGCTCATCCGAGCTTCCGAGGGCCAGCAGGCGCAGGCGTCCATCCCCCACCTTCTGCTCGACGCGGGCCTGGTAGTCCCAGAACCCGGCACTGAGGGTGCTTGAGCCCGGAGTGGAGAGGGCGTTGAGCACGAGGGAGGCGAGCAGCCCGGTGTAGCTCATCCGCCCGGCCACGGTGACGCTGGTGCCCGTGGAGGTGATGGGCACCTCCAGGAAGACGCCACTGTTGATGAAGTCCATGGTCGCCGTGGCGTGGAGCCGGTCCTCGCGTGGGCGGGAGAGGCGTCCCTCGACGGCGCCGCCGAGCAGGCGCCCGTACTGGACGGGCGGCGTGCCAGGGTAGAAGTCGAGCGTGTCGATGAAGTCCGGCTGCACGACGGCGGGGCCGAGGAGCAGGTGGTACAGCATCGGCACCCGGACGCCGTCGATGAAGAAGCCGGTGGACGCCGGCTGGCCGCCGCGGACGACGGGGTAGCCGAGCCCGGAGGCCATGCTGCCCACGCCCGGCATCAGCATGACGACGCGGAAGGGGTCTCCCTGCGTCCCGGGCACCTCGCGAATCTCCTGTTCGTGCAGGCTGATGCGGGTGACCTCGGTGCGCGGGCGGTCATCTCGCACCACCGTCTCGTAGGGGTTCACCCGGAGGGGCTCCAGCCGGTAGATGACCTCCAGCCGCTGCCCCGCGGTGAGCGACTCCTCGAAGGTGGCGGGCTTGTAGCCGGGGGCGCGCACCTCCAGGGTGTGGGTGCCCGGGGGAAGCTGGAGCAGGAAGCCTCCTTCCGCGTCCGGGTGGACGGCCTCCGGTTGTCCGGAGACGAGGAGCGCGGCGTCGGTGAGGGGACGGCGTGTCCCCTTGGCGCGCACGACGCCCCGCACCTCCGCCGTGAGCGGGGCGGCGTGGGCCCGGCCCCGGAAGACGTAGACGAAGGGCAGGCGCACCGCCACGGGCTGGCCGTGCAGCGTGGCGGGGGAGAAGCGCAGGCCCCGAGCGGCGGTGACGGCCGCGTCGTCGAGCCGGGAGTCCTCGCTCCCCGTCACCGCGGCCTCCGCCACCGCGCCCTGCTCGTCCACGAGCAGCTCCAGCGTGACGGTGCCCGCCGTGTCCTCGAGCCCCACGGGGTGGGTGGCGGGGGAGTCCGCGACCAGCGTGGGGG
>NZ_JABBJJ010000392.1 GCF_012933655.1 Pyxidicoccus fallax
ACGCGAAGCTGCGCGCCACGGTGGCTCCGCCCGACGCGCCCGTCGTCCTCTACACCGGCCGGCTCCACCCGCAGAAGGGCATCACCGCCATCTTCGCCGCCGCGGAGCGCGTGCTTGCCCGGCGCCCGGACACCCGCTTCCTCCTGGCGGGCGGCACCGACTCGCGCGAGTCCACGCAGATGGTGCACGACCTGTCCCGCCGCTACGCGCACCTGCTGCCCCGCGTGAAGCTGCTGGGCAAGCTGCCGCGCCAGCAGCTGGGCCTGCTGCACCGCATCTCGGACGTGGCGCTGGTGCCCTCGCTGTACGAGCCCTTCGGTTACACCGCCATCGAGGCCATGTCCTCCGGGCTGCCGCTGGTGGCCACGCGCGCGGGCGGCCCCGAGGAAATCGTCGCGCACGGGGAGACGGGCCTGCTCGTCCCGGTGCACCCCACCTCGCAGGGAGAGTTGCGCGAGGTGGACGTGGAGGCCTTCGCCGCCGCGCAGCTGTCGCTGCTGGAGGACCGCGAGCGCGCCCGCCGCATGGGCGAGGCCGGCCAGCGGCGCGTCCTGGAGCTGTTCACCGTGGAGAAGATGGTCGCCGACAACCTCGCCCTCTACCAACGGCTGCTGGAAGCCCCCGGCGCCAGCGTGTCCACGCCCGTCCATCAGGAGGCCGCGTCATGAGAATCGTCCCCTCCGCCATCCACGTCCCCGTCGCGCCCCCCGCGAAGGCGGACCCCTGGCTGGCCTTCCACGTCCCCCAGCCCCGGGCCTGGGCCCGGCTGTTCTGCCTGCCCCACGCGGGCGGCAGCGCGTCGCTGTTCCGCACCTGGCAGGCGGAGCTGGGGCCCGAGCTGGAGGTCTGCCCCGTGCAGCTGCCCGGCCGGGAGAACCGGCTGCAAGAGCCGCCCCTGCGGGACCTGCCCTCCGTGGTGGAGCGGCTGGTGGAGCTCGTCCGGCGTCATGACGACAAGCCCTTCGCCCTGTTCGGCCACAGCATGGGCGGCCTGCTCGCCTTCGAGCTGACGCGCGCCCTGAGAGACCGCGGCCTGCCGCTGCCCCTCCACCTCTACGTGGCCAGCTACTGCGCGCCCCACACGCTGCGGCGCGCGCCCGACTGCAAGCACACGCACGACATCGACGCCGCCGACGCGCGGCGCATGGGCGCGGCGCTCGGCCTGCCCGAGGACATGTCCGAGGAGCTGCTGACGCTGATGCGCTCCACCGTGCTGGCCGACACCGCCGTGTGCGAGGGCTACACGTGGCGGCCGTGCCTGCCGCTGCCGTGTCCGCTGTCCGCCTTCCGTGGCAGCGAGGACTACGTGCCCGAGGACCAGACGCTGGCCTGGAAGGAGCTGACGTCCGGCCCCTTCGCCACCCAGTGCTTCCTGGGCGACCACTTCTTCCTGCGGCAGACGCCGCGCGGAATGCTGCAGACGGTGCGGCGGGGCCTCGCCCGGCTCCGCCCGCCCGTGCCCCTCGCGTCTTCCCTCCCCGCCTTCTCCAAGGAGTCCACCTCGTGAAATACCTCATCTACGTCAAGGACCGTACCTCCGGGCCCGCCCCGCAGGACCCCATCGCCCTCAACCGCGAGGTGGCGGCGTGGGTGGGCGCGCGCCTCAAGGACGGCACCATGGACTGTGCCTACTACGTGCTCCCGAAGATGGGGCTGTGTATCGTCAACGCGGACTCGCACGAGTCGCTGCTGACGCTGCTGCGCGAGTGGCCGTCCTTCGCGTTCCAGGAGTTCGAAATCCACATGCTGGCCGACGTGCGGCACGGCATCGACAACAACTTCGCCCGCCTGCAGCGCGAGGAAGCCAAGAAGGCCTCCGGGGCCGCTTGATTGGGGAGCGCCACACCATGAGCACCGCCACCGCCCAGCGCCTCCAGCAGGCGCCGCTCGTCCCGGAGCGCATGCCGGTCGACAACCGCCCCGGCTTCTTCGCCGCGCTCGAGGCCGACGACAAGCCCGTCATCCTCACCGGCGCCATGCGGGACTGGCCCGCCGAGCGGCAATGGACCTTCGACTGGTTCGCCCGCGAGTACGGCGACGTCAGCGCCCCCGTGGAGTGGCTCCAGTACGGCCGCCGCGCGTCCGGCGGCGTGGAGCGCGTGGGCCGCGTGCGCAACATGACGATTCGCGACTACGTGGCCCTGCTGAAGTCGTCGGAATCCGCCGAGGCGGGCTACCTCATCGGCAAGGACCTGTTCCAGCTCCAGCCGCGCCTGCGCGGTGACGTGAAGTTCTCCGAGTACGCGGTGGAGCGCCGCCTCACCGAGCAGCTCTTCTTCATGGGGCCGCGCGGCACCTTCACCCAGCTGCACATGGACCGCGCCCACAACCTCCATGCCGTCATGGTGGGCCGCAAGCAGTGGCAGCTCTACGCGCCGTCGCGCGAGGCGGAGCTGGACCCCATGAACCTGGACCACGTCTGGTCCGTGGTGAGTGGCCACGACCTCGTCCCCGGCGGAGGCAACCCGGACGCGCTGCCCGGCGGGTGCGTGCCCGACTATGACTTCGTCCTCGAGGCGGGGGAGATGCTCTACCTGCCCTACGGCTGGTGGCACCGCGTGTACACGGTGGAGACCGCCATCGCGACGAACTACTGGTGGTGGACCTGGCCCATGCTCGCGCGCATCGGCCCGCGGCTCATCCCCTCGCTCGCCTTCAGCGTCCTGGGCCGGATGCGCAAGCAATCCGTGCACGGCCGCCGCTTCCGCGAGCAATGAGGAAGGCCCTGTCGCGCAAATCCTCTCAGGTGCGTTGAGAAGGTTTGCCAGTTTTCGATGATTGATACCCATGTTACGTTGCAGGCACGGCTGGCCCTCTGGGGCCGCCGTCCCGCACCCTAAAGATCGACACCATCCATGAGCGCCGAATTGCCACTGCCACGCCTGTCGTATTTCCACGCCCGCGGTCTGGCGGAGAAGATCCGCCTGCTGCTCGCCGAGGCGGGAGTCGAGTACGAGTACCGCGACCTGGGTCTCTACGACGCGAAGGCGAAGGTGAAGACGCCGGAGTTCGAGGCCATCAAGGCCACGGGCATCCTGGCCTTCGACAAGGTCCCTCTCTGGGAGGAGACGGACGGGTTCTGCGTGGTGCAGAGCAAGGCCGTCCTCCGTCACATCGCGCGCACGCGGAACCTGTTCGGGGCGAATGACCGCGAGGCGACCGCCTGCGACATGATCATCGACAGCGTGGAGGAGGTGTCCGCGCGCGCCCTGGGCCTCACCTCGCTGGATCCGGACCAGCTCTCCGAGCAGCTGCCGCTGGTGCTGGGCGAGGAGCTGCCGAACTGGCTGCGCATGTTCGAGCGGTTCATCGCGAAGAACCACGGCGGCGAGGGCTTCTTCGTCGGCGACCGGGTGAGCGTGGCGGACACCATGGTGTTCGGCATGCTGGAGATGCTGGTGGACAACGGCCTCATGGAGGTCATCGAGTCCTACCCGCGCCTGCGCGCCTTCTTCACGCGGATGCAGCAGCGCCCCAACATCGCGCGCTGGCTGGCGGACCCGAAGCGCTTCCCTCCCGTGCAACTCCTGAACGGCTGAGCGAGCCCGAGGGGGAGACCGCAGATGAACGTTGGCCAGGCCATTCAACGCGCCAGGAGCTGGGTGGAGCAGCAGGCTCCCCGCATCCCCGGGTTCCACGGCGCCTTCCTCGCCGGGAGCCTGACTCGGATGGCGCCGGAGACCCCGCTGGAGCCGTGGCGGGACGTGGACGTGGTGATGCTCACCACCGACCGCGACGCCATCAAGGATGACCGGCTGGAGCTGGTCCACGACGGCCTCGTCCTGGAGTGCGCCGTGCTGGGGGACGAGCCGTTCCGCTCCCCGGAGCGCATCCTCGGCTCCGCGGAGTTCGCGGACAACCTGGCCGCCGGCGTCATCCTGGCGGACCCCACCGGGGAGCTGGGGCGGCTGCACCAGCGGGTGGCCGTGGAGCACTCGCGGCGTCAGTGGGTGCAGGCCCGGTGCGAGGACAACGCGCGGGTGGCCGCCAAGCGGCTGGCGCAGGCGCGAAAGGCGCTCGAGGCCGGGGAACTGCCCGCGGTCCTGATGCACTTCTACGTGGGCACGGTGATGATGATCAATCTCACCTCCATCTCCAACGCGAGCCCCCTGACGATGCGGCGCTGCTTCGTCCGCTCCGGGGAACTGCTGGAGGCCCAGGGCCAGGCGGACCTGCACGAGGAGGCGCTGGAGCTCATCGGCACCGCGCGGCTGACCCGCGGCGACACCGAGCGCTTCCTGTCGCACTTCGACGAGGCGTTCCGGATGGCCATCCAGGTGAAGCGCCAGCGGGTGCACTACGACTTCAAGTTCCGCGAGCACCTGCGGCCCTACTACGTGGATGGCACGCGGGAGATGATCGAGGCGGGGCGGCACCGCGAGGCCACCTTCTGGATCATCGGCTTCGCCTACCAGGCCTGGCTGGTGCTCCTGAACGACGCGCCGGAGGAGCTGCAGCAGCCGCACCTGGAGCGGCTGGTGGACTTCTTCCAGGCGCTGGACCTGCTGCCCACCACGGACTGGGAAGCGCGCCTGAACCGCTTCGAAGCCCTGCTCGCGAAGTTCTCCGCGGCCGCCACCGAGCGCATCCGCGACAATCCCGCGCTGACCGGCTGAGCCGCCGCTTCAGCCGGCCCGGGAGCGCGCCGTGCACCGTGTCCGGGTGCGCGGTTCGCCCTCCCGGGGCACTGGTTCGTACACCTCCGCCCCCCAAGCGGAGTCCTGAGTGCTCGGACGGCACACCCGGACGGCGGATGACCCTCTTCACCCTGTTGCTGCGCACCTCCCGGAAGCATTTCCTCCTGGCGGTGGTGCTGGGCCTGCTCTCGGGTCTGGCCAACGCGCGTCTCATCTCGCTCATCAACGAGGCCATCAGCGGCGACGCGACGGCCACCGGCCCGGGCCTGCCGCTGTTCGTCGCGGTGGTGTCCGTGGCGTTGGGCACGCGCCTGGCCTCGCAGATGGTGCTGGGCCGCCTGAACCATGGGACGCTGCACCGGCTGCGGGTGGGGCTGAGCCAGCAGGCGGTGAACGCGCCGCTCCGCGGGCTGGAACACCTGGGCGAGCACCGGCTCATGGGGGTGCTGAAGGAGGATGCGTTCACCATCTCCCAGGCGCTGGTGCAGGTGCCCACCATGTTCGTCAACGCCTCGCTCGTCACCGGCTGCCTGCTGTACCTGGGGTGGCTGTCCGGGCGGGCCTTCCTCGCCTTCGGGCTGGTGCTGGCGCTGGGGCTGACGGGGCTGATGTTCCTCCAGTCGCGCTCGCGCGACAGCCTGATGAAGGCGCGCGGCCGGCTCGACGAGATGTTCGGGCACTTCCGCGCGCTGTGGTCGGGCGCCAAGGAGCTGAAGCTGCACCGGCGGCGCGGCAAGGCCTTCATGAGCGACATGCTGGAGCCCACGTCGGGCTTCATCCGCGACATGCTGCTGCGCACCGCGGACGTCAACGCGGTGAGCACGGCGCTGGCCTCGCTGCTCGTCTTCGCCATCATCGGCCTGCTGCTGTTCGTGTTCCCCGCCTTCGGCGCGCTGGAGCGCTCCACCCTGGTGGGCTACACGCTGGTGGTGCTGTACCTGCAGCAGCCGCTGGACTCCATCATCAGCCTGACGCAGGCCGTGCTGCGCGCGGACGTGGCCATCCGCAACGTGGAGCGGCTGGGCATGGCGCTGACGGAGGGCGCCGAGCCGGCCGGGTCCGAGCGCCCCGAGCCCCAGGCGTTCCAGCGCCTGCGGCTGGCGGGCATCACCCACTCGTACCACCGCGAGAACGAGGACACGCGCTTCACGCTGGGGCCCATCCACCTGGAGCTCGTCCCGGGGGAGATTCTCTTCATCGTGGGCGGCAACGGCAGCGGCAAGACGACGCTGGCCAAGCTGCTCACCGGCCTCTACGCGCCGGAGTCCGGCGAGGTGCTCCTGGACGGCGAGCCCGTCACGGATACCACCCGCGGGCACTACCGGCAGCTCTTCTCCTCCGTCTTCTTCGACTTCCACCTCTTCGAGAACCTGCTGGGCCTGGCGGCGCCGGAGCTGGAGCCGCGCGCGCGGGGGCTGCTCACCCGCCTGCGGCTGGACCGCAAGGTGCGGCTGGAGGATGGCCGGCTGTCCACCACGAGCCTGTCCACGGGCCAGCGCAAGCGCCTGGCGCTGCTCACCGCGTACCTGGAGAACCGCCCCATCTACCTCTTCGACGAGTGGGCCGCGGACCAGGACCCGGTGTTCAAGGACGTCTTCTACCGGGAGCTGCTGCCGGAGCTGAAGCAGGCCGGCAAGACGGTGGTGGTCATCTCCCACGACGACCGGTACTTCTCCGTCGCGGACCGGCTGCTGCGGCTGGAGGACGGCCGCATCGTGGAGCCCGTCCCCGCGCCCGTGGTGCAGCGCGTGTCGTGATGGCCCCCGGCCGCGCCCCTCTCCCTTCCGCAACGAGGAATCCTCATGAGCACTCCCCTTTCCGCCGCTCCCCTGCAGGCGATTGACGCCTCCCGTATCGACCCCGACGCGCTGAACATCCTCCAGCGGCTGCACGAGCAGGGCCACACGGCGTACCTGGTCGGCGGCTGTGTCCGGGACCTGCTCGTGGGCCGGACGCCCAGGGACTTCGACGTCGCGACGAGCGCGACGCCGGGCCAGGTGCGCGCCCTCTTTTCCCAGAGCAGGGGCTTCGGCGGGCGCCGGTTCCTCGTGGTGCAGGTCCAGCTCGCCGGAGGGAAGGTCATCGAGGTGGGCCCGTTCCAGGCCCGGCCCGCGGTGGATGCGGCGGGGATGGATGCCGCCGTCATCAAGGACGAGGAGCTGGCGGAGCATCCGCACGAGGCCGGCACGCCGGAGCAGGACGCCCGCTCGCGCGACTTCACCGTCAACGCGCTCTTCTACGACGTGGCCGGCGGGCGGGTCATCGACCACGTGGACGGCCTGGCGGACCTCCGGGCGAACCGGCTGCGCACGATTGGCGACCCCGCGGCGCGCCTGCGGGAGAACCCCGGGATGATGGTGCGGGGCGTGCGCCTCGCCACGCGGCTGGGAATGGACATCGAGGAGGGCACCTGGGCGGTGATGGCGAGCGCCGGAGACGCACTGACCCGCGGCTCGCGCGGGCGCCTGCTCAGCGAGTCCCTGCGGGGCGTCAGCGCCGGCACCGGCGCGCGCTTCGTGCGCATGCTGTCCCGACTGGGCTGGCTCCCCGTGTTGCTGCCGCCCGTGGCCCGCTTCCTCGCGGAAGGACCGGAGCGGGAGCAGCGCTTCCTGGCCCACCTGGAGGCCATGGACCGGTACATCTCCACGGGTCAGCGGCTCAACGAGCTGGTGCTCGCCTGCGCGATGCTGCTGCCCATCACCGCCCCCGCCGGGGGCCTGCCCTCCCCCGACGCGATGGCCGCGGTGCTGGGGGAGCTGGTCCAGGGCGCGCCCGAGCTCGGCGCGCTGCCCCGGCATGGCCAGATGCTGACGGCCACCCTGCATCAGGTGGTGGCCTCCCCCGAGTCCGTCCCGGCGGGCAACCCGCTGCTGCCGGACGCGCGGCGCCTGGCGGCGCTCGTCACCGAGGTCTCCCGCGGCCAGTAGCCGGCGGTCTCAACGCATTCGAAGCAAGAGCCCAGCATCGAAAGGAGTCACACATGGACGGAGGCATGGACATCACGGCGAAGGTCTCTTCGCTGGCGACGCGGGTACAGGAGCTGTTGAAGTCTTCCGGACCCGAGGCGAACCCGGGCGTGGTCAGCTGGCTCAAGGAGGTGGAGTCCCTGCTGCCGCGGCTTTCGGACGGGGCCGCCATGAAGCTGGGCCCGCATGCGGCCTCGGTGGACAACCTCCGGCTCGCCGCGCGGAACGCGGTGCAGCACCTGCTGAAGGCACCCTGGCTCACCAGCGAGACGAAGTCGGAGCTGAGCGGATTCCTGGAGCGTGTCCCCGCGGCCCGCCAGGTGGGCAAGTACCGCTTCTCCTCGGACTGGATGTCGAAGTGCGAGGCGGACTGGAAGCAGGTGCTGGCGCCGCTGGCCGGCAAGCCCGGCGTCCAGGCGCTGGAGATTGGCAGCTTCGAGGGCCGCTCCGCCATCTGGCTGCTGGAGAACGTGCTCACCCACCCCACCAGCGGCCTCGTCTGCGTGGACCTGTTCGACAGCGACTACGTGAAGCTGTTCGACGAGAACATCGCCGCCAGCGGCGCGGCGGGCCGCGTGACGAAGCGGCCGGGCCGCTCCGGCGCCGTGCTGCGCACCTTGCCGCCGGAGCCCACGTACGACTTCATCTACGTGGACGGCTCCCACCGGGCCTTCGACGTGCTCGAGGACGCGGTGCTGAGCTGGCCGCTGCTCAAGCCGGGCGGGTGGATGATTTTCGACGACTACGGCATGGCCTCCGCGCAGCTCACCGGCCGCAGCAGCAACTCGCGCCCGGACATCGGCATCGACGCCTTCCTCAGCGCGGCGTTCGACCGGTTCGAGCTCATCAAGAAGGACTTCCAGCTCACCATCCGCAAGAACCTGGACTGAGGACCCGCTTCACCGCTTCAGCAGCCGCGAGAGGAACTCACGCGTGCGCGGGTGCTTCGGCTCGCGCAGCACCTCCTGGGGCGAGCCCTCCTCCACCACCTTGCCCGCGTCCATGAACAGCACGCGGTGGGCCACGTCCGCGGCGAAGCCCATCTCGTGCGTCACGACGCACATGGTCATCCCCTCGCGCGCCAGCTCGCGCATGACCTCCAACACCTCGCCCACCAGCTCCGGGTCCAGCGCGCTGGTGGGCTCGTCGAAGAGCATCACCTCCGGCTTCATCGCCAGCGCCCGCGCGATGGCCACGCGCTGCTGCTGACCGCCGGACAGCTGCGCGGGGAACGCGTCCGCCCGCGCCTCCATGTGCACCAGCGCCAGCGTGCGCCGCCCCAGCGCCTCCGCCTCCGCGTCCGCCATGCCCAGCACCTTGCGCGGCGCCAGCGTCACGTTCTGCAGCGCGCTCAGGTGCGGGAAGAGGTGGAAGCGCTGGAACACCATGCCCACGCGCCGGTGCAGCGCCTGGAGCGCCCTGGGCTCGTCCCGCACTGGCACGCCGCCCACCACCACCTCGCCCCCGGAGGGCACCTCCAGCCCGCACAGGCACCGCAGCAGCGTGGACTTTCCGCACCCGGACGGGCCCACGAAGACCACCACCTCGCCGGACTCCACCGTGAGGTCCACGCCCCGGAGGACCTCCAGCGCGCCGAAGCGCTTGTGCAGGTTGCGGACCTCGACGAGCGGCATGGGCTCCCTCAGTGCTGACGGTGCATGCGCCGCTCGAGCGCCGCGGCCAGCCGCGTCAGCGGCAGCGTGGCCACCAGGTAGAACACCGCCACCACGGGCCAGATGGCCAGCGGCGCCGCCAGCTGGCTCGCCAGCTCCTGCCCCGCCCGTGTCAGCTCCGCCATGCCGATGATGGACACCAGAGACGAGTCCTTCAGCAGCGCGATTCCCTCGTTCGTTAGCGGTGGCAGCACGTTGCGCACCGCCTGCGGGAGGATGACGAAGCGCATGGCCTGCGCCTGGCTCATGCCCAGCGCCCGCGCCGCCTCGGACTGGCCCGGGTCCACCGAGGCGATGCCCGCCCGGAAGATTTCCGCCACGTAGGCCGCGCTGTTCAGCGTCAGCGCCAACACCGCCGCCAGCATCGGCGCCAGGTCCACCCCCAACAGCTGCGGCAGCGCGTAGTAGATGAAGATGATTTGCACCAGCAACGGCGTGCCGCGCAGCCCCTCCACGTACCCCGCGCACAGCCAGGCCAGCGGCTTGAAGCGCACCCGCCGCCCCAGCGCGACGGCCAGCCCCAGCGGCAGTCCCGCCAGCAGCGCCAGCACGGTGAGCCCCAGCGTGAGCGCCAGCCCCTCCGCCAGCCGCGCCGCCACGCGCCCCCAGGGAATCCCCGTCGGTGGCGCGGGGGCCCGCTGCGCCGCCTCGCCGAAGTACTTCTCCTCCAGCGCGGCGAACCGGCCGCTCTCGCGCAGCCGCCGCAGCGCCCCGTTGACGGCCTCTCGCAGCGCGGTGTCCTCCGGCCGCATGGCGATGCCGTAGTGCTCCTCCGTCAGCATCCCCCCGGTGGTGCGCAGGCCCTTGAAGCCATGGGTGATGTAGTAGCGCACCGTGGGCGCGTCCCCCACGACGCCGTCCAGGTTGCCGTTGAGCAGGTCCTGCAGGGCCAGATCAATAGTCGGATACTGTCGTACCTGGATGTCAGGATGGTTGCGCAGCACCAGCGCGGCCGTGGTGTTGAGCTGGATGCCCGCCACCTTGCCTCGCAGGCTCTCCACGCCGGTGACGGACGTGTCCCCGGCCCGCACCGCCACAGTCTGCCCTGCGGTGTAGTACGGGTCCGAGAACCCCACGCGCTGCTGGCGCTCGGGCGTAATCGTGACGGCGGACATCACCAGGTCGAACTTGCCCGCCGTCAGCGCGGGAAAGACGCCGTCGAAGGAGGTGTTGGTCCACTCCACCTTCGCGCCCAGCTCCTCGGCGATGAGGCCCCCCAGCTCGATGTCGAAGCCCACCAGATCGCCGTCCCGGACGGACTCGAAGGGCGGGTACGTGGCATCCGTGCCGATGCGCAGCGTCCTCCCGCGCCAGTCGCCCTCGGGAGAGGGGCCGTCCTTCCGCCCGCACCCACACGCGAGCAACAGCCCCCACAGAAGGCCGAGCAGGGCCAACCCGAACGGCCGAAGGTGGAAGGGGCGGAAAAAGGCCATGGAAGCGCCCCGTGACATGGGCACCTTCCACCCCGGGTACAAGCGGCCACGCCCCTGGGTACAGGCGGATGCCCACCACGCAACTTCCGGCCGGCTTTGTCCGATACTTCGGGGCATGACGACCCCCATCAAAGGCCCCCGGGTCCAACCC
>NZ_JABBJJ010000393.1 GCF_012933655.1 Pyxidicoccus fallax
GAAGGGGACGGGGCTGGGGCTGTCGGTGTGTCAGGGCATCGTCGCGTCACACGGCGGGGAAATCTCCGTGGACAGCGAGATGGGCAAGGGCTCCACGTTCCGCGTGCGCCTGCCGGTGTTCGCCGAGGGCGTGCAGGTGGCTCGGAGCCGGGACTACGCCGTGGAGTCCGCGAGCGTGGAGGACACGCTGGACTCGCTTCGGAGCGAGGCGTCGTAGGCGCCCCGGCGGGGCTCAGGGCTGCCGGCTGTTCTCGAGGACCCACGCGAGGTACGGCGCGTGGCCCTCGGCGATGTCGACGCGGAGCACCTCGGGCACCTGGTAGGGGTGCAGCTCGACGACGCGGGCGCGCAGCGGCTCGAAGAGGGCGGCCCGCGTCTTGAGGATGAGCAGCACCTCGGCGTCGTCGTGAATCTGTCCCTGCCACCGGTAGATGGAGCGCAGCCCGGGGACGATGTTGCCGCACGCGGCGAGCTGCTCCTCCACCAGGGTGCGCGCCAGCTCGGCGGCCTTGTCAGCGGAAGGGGCGGTGACGAGGACGAGGATGACGTCGGTCATGGCGCGCGAGGCTCAGCGTCCCGCGCCGCGCAGCGCGCCCGGCGCGTGGTGCAGGGGCGAGTCCATCTCCTGCCGCGTGCGGCGCCGGTCCGGCGTGTCGCGGGGCAGCTCCACGAAGGTGCACATCTCGCACAGCCGGCTGTAGATGCGCTCGCCCACGCGCTCGCGCAGCAGCTCCGCTTCGCGGACGGCGTTGCGCGCGTCCTCCGTCGTCCGGTAGCCCGGGGGCGCCGCCGCGCGTGGGGCCTTCTTCTCCGGCTCCAGCGAGTAGTTCGTCGCGAACAGCGTGGTGCGGCCCGCGTTGTAGCGGCGGGCAATCAGCTCATCGAGCGTCTCCATCTCGAACGGGCTGCCGCGTCCCTTGCCCAGCTCGTCGATGGCCAGCACCTCCACGTCCGACAGGGGGCCGATGATTTCGCCGCCGCTCTTGCCCTCCTGGAAGCCCCGCCGGATGGTGGCGTACAGCAGCGAAATCTCCACGTACCGGGCCCGCACGCCCACCTCCAGCACGAGGTGCGCCAGCGTGGCCGCCAACAGGTGCGTCTTCCCCGTGCCCACCGGCCCGCTCAGGATGAAGCCCTTGGCGGGCCCGCCCTTCGTGTCCGTGCCGCCCTTCACGTACTGGTGGGCGAAGTGCATCGCCACGCCGCGGCCCCGGTCCTGCGCCTCGTTGAAGGCCCGGTAGTTGTCGAAGCCCGCGTGGGACACCACGCCGGGCAGCCCCACCTCGTTGAAGAGGGACACCCGCCGCCGCCGCCGCGTGCACACGCACGGCTCCATGACCTCGTAGCGCCGGGGGCCCACCTTCTGGCTGAACACGCCCTCACGCTCCACCAGCACGTGCCCGCGACCGCCGCACACGGAGCAGCTCTCCGAGCACACGCAGACCCGCGCCTGGGCCTGGTCCCCACGCCGCTCGAGCACGTAGGTCCGCCCGCCACACACCCCACACGCCTCGCCGTTCTTCGGAGCCATCCCCAACGCCATACCAGAGCCTCCCAGCGCTCGTCAGCCCACTGAACAGGCGAGCAGGCGAGCGTTCAACTCAGCCTTCCTTGATGCCCAGCCGCCGCCGCGCCGCCGCCAGCACCCGGAAGCGCCGCGAGACCCGCCTCGCGCGCGCCGACATCACCTGCTGCTCCGCCCCCGCCGCCAGGGCCTCGCGCCATACCGCGCGCCGCTCCAGGAAGGGCAGGGCGCGCAGCAGCGACAGCAGGGCCCGCGCCTCCTGCGCGTCCAGCGCCGCCGGCTCCGCGGGCACCTGGACCAGCACCGTCTCCAGCAGCCGCTGCACCCGGGGCGCCAGCGCCATCTCCCGCCCCGCCACGTCCTCCAGGGCCGCGCACAGCCGCGCGTGTCGTGTCTCCTCCCACGTGCGGGCTTTCTTGCGCCGCGAGTGCGAGTCGGAGTGCTCCGCGGTCCCCGCGCCCGCCGCCAGCGCGCGGTACTTCTTGATCTCCGACTCCACCTGCCGCCGGCAGGCGCGCAGCGAGCGCAGCACCGGTTCCCCGGGCCGCGCGTCCCACAGCGCCTTCTCCGCCGAGCGGGAGATGCCCCGCGCCACCACCTCGAAGGGAACGTTCTCCCGGGCCCAGGTCGTCAAAAGCTCCGTGTCCAGCGCGGACAGCATCAGCCCCGCGCCGCGCAACGCGAGGAAGTAGTCCTGCACCAGCTCTTCGAAGCTGGCGCTCTCGGGGAGGAGGCTCATGATCCGGAAACTCGCACTCCAGTACAGGGCAGCCGAGCAGCCGGCCGTCTGCTTCCCCATACCCGCTGGGTCCGACAGCGCAACTCCGCGGCCGGTTTTCTCACAGCGCTTCTGGAAGATTTCCGGCGTGCTTTCCGCTCCCAGGGCAGACAGCCAGTCAGGGTTGACCCGCTGCGCCGGATCCGAGCATAGTGAGCACCCCCGAATGGAAATTCCCGAAGATTCCCGGATACTTGCCGACCAGGCAACCGACCGGGGACGCCGGTCCCCCCTCCCTAGGAAGACCATGCGACGTTCGCTCCTCGTCTGCCTCGTGCTCCTGGCCACGGCGTCCGCCGCTCAGGAAAAGAAAGCCACGCGCGATGCCGCTCTCGGCCAGAAGACCGCGGCGACCATCGACAAGTCGCTGGCCGGTGACATCACCCGTGAAAAGAAGAAGGAAGAAGTCGCCCCCGCGCTCCAGTACGACCAGTTCCGGCTGGGCGTGGAGCTGCAGGTGGCCTCCAAGCGGCGCGAGCAGATCCAGTCGCTGAAGAAGATCATCTCCCTGTCGCCCGACCCGAAGGAGGTCCCCAGCCTCCTGTTCCGCCTGGGCGAGTTCTACTGGGAGGAGTCGAAGTTCTACTTCTTCGAGGCCAACCGGAAGGACGACGACCTCATCAAGGCGATGAACCGCAACGACGCCATGGCCCAGCAGCGCGCCAAGGCGGAGAAGGCGGAGCTCGTCGCGAAGCAGAAGGAGTACGGCAAGCTCGCCGTCGAGCAGTACACGAAGATCGTCCAGGAGCACCCGACCTTCGAGCGCACCGACGAGGTGCTCTTCTTCCTCGGCCAGTACCTCATGGAGGACGGCCAGGACCGCAAGGCGCTCGTCGCCTACAAGCGGCTGGTGGAGAAGTACCCGAAGTCCAAGTACATCCCCGACGCCTACCTGGCCTTCGGCGAGTACTACTTCAACAACTCCAAGGGCAAGCGCCCGGAGCTGGAGAAGGCCCTGGCGGCGTACAAGAAGGCCGCCGAGTTCCCCGAGAGTCAGGTGTACGCCTTCGCCCTCTACAAGCAGGGCTGGTGCCACTACAACATGGGGGACTACGAGGCCGCGAAGGACAAGTTCAAGACGGTGGTGCTCTACGGCGAGCTGGCCGGCGCCAACGCGGTGGAGAAGGACGGCGGCAAGAGCGGCAAGAGCTCGCTGGTGCGCGAGGCGCGCACCGACTACGTGCGCGCGTACGCCCACCAGGGTGACGTGGCGCAGGCCCGCGCGGACTTCGGCAAGGTGGCCACCAATCCGGAAGACCGCTTCACGATGATGAAGCAGCTGGCCAACCTCTACTACGGGGACGGCAAGGACCGCGAAGCGGCGATCACGTACAACTCCCTCATCAAGGAGAAGCCGCTGTCGCCCGAGGCCCCTGGCTTCCAGGGCCGCATCGTCGACTGCATCCTCCGCATGGGCAACAAGGAGCGCACCGTGGCCCAGGTGCGCCGGCTCGTGAAGATCATGAAGGACGTCGAGTCCTCCGGCGTCATCAAGGACGACAAGGACAAGAAGCTGCTCGCCGAGGCGAAGGAGCTGTCCGAGCGCACCCTGTCCAACCTCGCCGTCACCTGGCACAACGAGGGCCGCAAGACGCGCAACGAGGAGACCTTCAAGTACGCGGACGCCGTGTACAGCGACTACCTCACGCTCTTCCCGGACAACCCCAAGGCGTACGACCTGCGCTTCTTCTGGGCGGAACTCCTCAACGACAACCTGCAGAACTACGAGAAGGCCGCCGCCAACTACACGCTCGTCGTCCTCCAGGACGCCAAGGTGCTGGAGGCCAAGGACGACAAGGGCAAGCCCAAGCCGGGCAAGCCGGGCAAGTGGCTGCAGAACGCCGCCTACAACGCGGTGCTCGCCTACGACGAGGTCGTGAAGGCCGGCGAGGCGCGCGGCGAGGGCAAGAGCGAGGTGAGCGCGGACATCACCAAGAAGGCCACCATCCCCACGCTGAAGAAGTCCCTGCTGGACGCGTGCGAGCGCTACCTCAAGTACGTGCCCAAGGGTGAGAAGCGGGTGGAGATCGCCTTCAAGGCGGCCAACATCTACTACCGCCACAACCACTTCGACGAGGCGGTGCTGCGCTTCAGCGAGATTGCCCTCGGCTACCCCGACTACAAGTTCGAGGACGGCCAGCGCGCGGCGGAGATCGCCGCCAACCTCGTGCTCGACTCGTACAACCTGCTGCAGGACTACGCGAAGGTGAACGAGTGGGCGCGCCGCTTCTACGCCAACAACAAGCTGGCCACGGGCAAGTTCCGCGAGGACCTGGCCAAGCTCATCGAGCAGTCGTCCTTCAAGCTCGTCAGCCAGCTGGAGGAGAAGAAGGAGTTCCAGAAGGCCGCCGAGGCATACCTGGCCTTCGTGAAGGACTTCCCGGAGACGGAGCTGGCGGACCTGGCGCTCTACAACGCGTCCGTCGACTACTACAAGGCGAAGCAGCTGGATAAGGCCATCGAGGTCCGCAAGAGCCTGTTCGCGCAGTACCCGCGGTCCAAGTACGTGCCGGACTCCATCTACGCCAACGCCGAGGCGCTGGAGGCCATCGGCGACTTCGAGGACGCGGCCAGCACCTACGAGGCGTACGTGCGCGGCTACGAGCGCAGCATCTCGGAGAAGGGCGCGCCCAAGTCGAAGGGCAAGGGCAAGGGCAAGGACGAGAAGCCGGCCGCGCCGCAGAAGTGGGACGAGGCCAAGGCACAGGTGGCGCTGTTCAACGCGTCCACCTACCGCGCGGGCCTGGGCCAGACGAAGGCGGCGCTGAAGAACCGCGAGCACTACCTGGAGCTGTGGCCCAAGGCGAAGGACGCGGATGAGATCCGCCTGTCCATCATCGACCTGACGGGCAAGAGCGGCGCGGGCATGCGCGCCATCAAGATGCTGGAGGAGTACGAGCGCGACAACATGCGCTCGCCCAGCAAGTTCCTCACGGCCGAAGGCCGCATCGTCGACATGTACAAGAAGATGGGCAAGTCGCGCGACGTGGCGCGCATGTACAAGCGCATCTTCGAGCACTTCGACCAGCTGCCCCGCCGCGTGCAGACGACGCTGGAGAAGCCGGCGCTGGCCACCTCCGCGCAGGCGCAGTTCCTGTCGGTGGATCTGGACTGGGCGGAGTACAAGCGCCTGAAGCTGTACTGGGGCGCGCCGCCGTCGCCGGACCGCTTCCGCGCCAGCATCCAGGACAAGAGCCGCGCGCTGCAGGTGGTGGAGAAGAAGTACGTGCAGACGGTGGCCCTGGGCGCGCCCGAGCCGGCCATCTGCGCGCTGCACCGCATCGGCCTGGCGTATGACCACTTCGCCGACCGCATCGTCAACGCGCCCATGCCGCGCGGCCTGGACGAGGAGTCGCAGCAGGCGCTGCGCGACGAGTTCGCCAACCAGGCCCAGCCGCTGAAGGACAAGGCGACCGAGGCCTTCACCGCCACGGTGGCCAAGAGCCGCGAGCTGGACGTGTACAACGACTGCGCCGCGGAGAGCCTGAAGCTCCTGCGCACCACCTACGCGCCGGACCGCTTCCCGGACATGCCGGAGGAGAAGGTGGCGCTGAAGGGGCGCGAGCAGATCATCGGCGGGGACATGCTGGCCGCCATCCAGGACGTGCCGCCGCCGGCGCCCAAGGCCGTGGCCGACGCGCAGCAGGCGAAGTCGGAGGCGCTGAAGGAGGACCTCGCAGACCTCACGCAGCAGCTCCGCTCGCAGACCGAGACCCAGGTGGATTCCAAGCCCGCCGCCTCCAAGGACGGCGCCGCGCCCACGAAGCAGGGCGGGGCTGACGAGGAGCCGGAGGACTTCCTCTAATGAACCGGACGACCCGTACCATGCGCCTGTTCCCCCTTCTGGCGGCCGTCTCGCTGACCGCCATCGGCTGCTCCTCGTCCAAGGCCACCGGCCCGACGACGCCGGCCAAGTCGCTCACCCAGACGACCGGCAAGGAGCCGGCGCCGCCGCCCATCTCCAACACCGCCAAGGCCCGCTTCGAGGACGCCATCAAGGCGTTCGACACGCAGAAGAAGGCCAAGGCGTTCGACTACCCGGCGCTCGAGCGCAAGTTCAAGCTGGCCCTGGAGTCCGACGCCAACCTCGCCGAGGCCCACTACAACCTCGGTGTCATCGCCGAGCGCCAGGGCAAGCTGGACGAGGCCCGCGCGCAGTACAAGACGGCGCTGTCCAAGAAGCCCTCGCTGCGCCAGGCGTCCGAGAACCTGGCCGTCATGGAGCAGAACGCGGGCAACGTGGCCGGCGCGGTGGCCATCTACCAGGACGTGCTGCAGCGCTACCCGGATGACGCCCAGTCCCGCGCGCGCCTGGCGGAGATCTACCGGCAGACCGGAGACCACGACAAGGCGATGGAGTTCTCCCGGGGCGCGCTGATGCGCGACCCCAACTCCACCACCGCGCTGAAGGTGATGATCCGCAGCTACATCGACCGCAAGCAGCTGGCCATGGCGAAGCTGGTGGCGCTGCGCGGCGTGAAGCTGGACGGCTCGGACCCCGAGCTGCACCACGCCGTGGGCCTCATCCTGCTGAAGGAGGGCAACAAGGACGAGGCGCGGCTGTCCTTCAACAAGGCGCTGGAGGTGCGTGACGACTACGTGCCCTCGCACGTGGAGCTGGCGCAGCTGGCGCTGGAGTCCGAGGACTTCCCCGAGGCCGAGGAGCACCTGCGCCGCATCCTCCAGGCGGACGGGAAGAACGCCGCCGCCCACCTGAACCTGGGCATCGCCTACAAGGGCCAGGGCCAGTTCGACAAGGCCATGCAGGAGTACGACGAGGCCGAGAAGCTCAACCCCGAGCTGGCCGCCGTCAGCCTCAACCGCGCCGTCATCCTCCACAAGGTGAAGGACGCGCCCGAGCGCGCCGTGGAGCTGTACCGCAAGTACATCGCCCAGGCCGGCGACGACGTGGCCCTGCCCGCCGACGCCCCCGTCTTCAACCTGCTGCGCGAGGCGGAGGCCATCGTCGGCGCCAAGCGCGAGGCGAAGGCCGCCGAGGAGCAGGCGAAGCAGATGGAGGAGCTGCAGAAGAAGCAGCAGGCGCAGATGCAGGCCGCGGAGAAGCAGGCCGCCCCGGCCCCGCAGCCCGCGGGCGCCGTGACTCCGGCCGCCGCCACTGGCACGGCCCCCGAGGCCACCCCGGCGTCCGGCACCGCGGCTCCGGCCCCGGCGGCTCCGGCGGGTGGGGCCCCGGAGAAGAAGAATGCAGCTCCGGCGGATCCAGCCGAGCCGGAAGACGACCTGCTGTGAAACGTCCGACGTCCCCGGGTGCCTTCGCTGTGGCGGGGCCTCGGGGGATGATGCGAACCTAGTGCATTCCCCTTAATGGGGATGTGGTTGTGGCACGGGCCCGGCGGGGCCCTCGCGGGAGACAGTGATGCGGAAGGCTCTGATGTTGTGTGCGGTGCTCGCGGTGGCTCCGGCCTTCGCCCAGGACGAGGGCAATGCCCCGACCGGTGGTGGGGGAGGGGAGGGCAATGTGCGCTACTCCAAGACCACCAACATCGACTTCGAGGACGACACCATCGAAGGTGACCTCACGAAGCCGGACGGCGAGTACATCGAAGCCCGCGACAAGGTGAAGCACTCGAACCTCATCCGCATCCGCGAGGATTTCGAGGACAAGGTGATGCAGTCCGTGGGGGAGCTGTAGTCGGCGTCCTTCGCAAAGGCGGGAACCCGCCGGCGCGAGCGTTGTCTGTAGCCACCACCCACCCTACGTAGGAGCCCTCATGGCCGTTCCTCTGACACTCAAGGTCTTCAAGGGCGACTCGCTCGTCGCCTCCAAGGACTACGAGCGCGACATCATCAAGATTGGCCGTCTGTCTTCCGCGCACCTGTGCCTGGAAGACGAGAAGGTCAGCCGAATCCACTCCGTCATCGAGGTGGCCAGCGATGGCTCCATGTCCATCATCGACATGGGCAGCGTCGAGGGCACGTACGTCAACGGCAAGCGGGTCAACAAGGGCCAGCTCGTCTTCGGCGACGAGATCCGCGTGGGTGGCACGACCATCCGCCTGGAGAACCCTGCCGCCGTAGCCGCCGCCAACCTGGCCGTTGCCGCCGCCAGCACCGACGAGACGACGGAGAAGAACCCCGTCATCGCCACCCCGGCGCCCGCCGTGGGGCTGGCGCAGGCCGCCGCGGCCGTGGCGCCGCAGGCCGCCGCCTCGGGCCCGCTGGACGCGTCGCTCGCCGCCACGCAGCAGAACGTGGTGGTGCCCGCCGCCGCTCCGGCCGAGCCGGCCGCGCCCGCCGCGCCCGCGGTGGAGGCCGCGCCCCGGGTGCGCACCGCGCGCAAGGCCAAGTCCAACGGCCCGCTGGGCGTGGGGCTGCGCTTCGCGTGGGGTGACCAGCGCGTGGGCGAGTTCTTCCTGCATCCGGGCGAGAAGCGCGCGTTCACCGTGGGCAGCGCCGCGGGCGTGGACCTCGTCATGGGCGACTCCAAGCTGGGCGCCCCGACGTTCGAGGTGGTGCGCTCCGACGGCCAGGCCTTCTCCGTGCGCTTCACGGGGAAGATGAAGGGCGAGCTCACCCGCAAGGGCGAGACGCTGGACCTCAAGGCGGTCATCGAGTCGGGCAAGGCCTCCCACGAGGGCGAGGCGTACACGCTGACGCTGGACACGGACGACTTCATCTGGGTGGACCTGGGCGGCGTCACGCTCGAGGTGGCCTTCCAGCCCGTGCCCAAGCGCGTGGTGGCGCCGCTGGGCGAGTCGCTGGACTACACGGCGCTCAACATCTTCCTGGTGATGTTCTTCGTGGCCACCGCCTTCGTCATCACCGCGATGAACCGCACGGGCGACGGTGACGAGTACGCGGACGAGCTGTCCGCCGACAGCGCGCGCATCGCCAAGCTCATCATCAAGCCGCCCGAGGCGCAGAAGAACAAGTTCCTCGAGCGCCTGAACCAGCAGAAGGAGAAGAAGCAGAGCGGCGAGATGGCCGCCAAGAGCCGCGGCGACGAAGGCCAGATGGGCAAGAAGGACGCGGCCAAGACGAACAACCGCACCGCGCCCAAGGGCGACCCGAACAAGAAGGACGAGGCCCGCGCGCTGACCGCGAAGATTTTCGGCGGCGGCAAGGGCGGCATCTCCACCGTGTTCGGCAAGAGCGGCCTGGGTGGCGACCTGAAGAGCGCCATGGGCAACATGTTCGGCGCCAAGGCGGGTGACTCGGGCGGCTTCGGCGGCCTGGGCCTGCGTGGCTCCGGCGGTGGTGGCGGCGGCACGGGTGACACCATCGGCATCGGCGGCATCGGCACCAAGGGCCGCGGTGGCGGCACCGGCACCTACGGCAGTGGCGTGGGCGTGCTCGGCGGCAAGCAGAGCGTCGACGTGGGCATCACCTCGTCCGACCCGGAGGTCATGGGCTCGCTGGACAAGGAGCTCATCCGCAAGGTCATCCAGATGAACCGCGGGCAGATCCGCTACTGCTACGAGAGCCTGCTCAACCGCTTCCCGAAGCTGGGCGGCAAGGTGGCCGTGAAGTTCGTCATCACCGCCACGGGCTCGGTGGCGTCGTCCTCGGTGGCGCAGTCCACCGCGGGCAACGCGGAGCTCGAGACGTGCGTGGCGGGCCGCGTGCGCACCTGGAAGTTCCCGGAGCCCAAGGGCGGTGGCGTGGTCGTCGTCACCTACCCGTTCATCTTCAAGCAGGCCGGCGAGTAGCGCCGGGCTGCCCCACTGTTGAGCGGGCGGACCTGCGCAACGGTCTGCCCGCGCTGTTTCCACCGGCTCCCGCTCCCCACGGGAGCCGCGCTACCCTCAGGACCGCATGAAAGCCCTCGCCCCCTTCGCCCTGTGCGCCGCGTTCGTCCTCCCCCTGGCCGCGAGCGCCCAGAAGCCCACCCCCGACAACACCGGGGACCGCCCCGCCGTCACCTACGACGAAATCGAGCGTGGCCTGTACTTCGCGGTCCTGGGTGGCCCGATGTTCCTGACCAACCCGCCGGCCGCCGAGGGCACGCCGCGGCCCTTCTCCGCGGGCCCCATGGCGCAGGTGGAAGTGGGCGTGGACATCACGGAGAACTTCTCGCTGGGCGTGTTCATCATGGGCTCCAGCATCGGCACCAGCGCCGAGTACGTGGGTAACTCGGGCGGTGGCGTGTCTGGCGACTTCCAGACGATGGTGCCGGGCGCCGTGCTGCGCGCGCGCCTGCTGGGCCTGGCTGATAACCAGGAAGTGAAGCGGACGTGGTTCTACCTCCGCGGTGGCGCGGGTTATGCGATGTTCTCGCCGAAGCGTCTCCTCCCCGAGTCCGACATTCTTGTGTTTGCCGGGCCCGGAGTGGAGTACTACACAAGGCTGCGCCACTTTTCCGTGGGGCTCGAGGTGACGGGGAACTACCTCGTCTCCGGGGGTACCTTCGGGTTCGCCGTGGCGCCGAACATTCGCTACGCGTTCTAGCGGGAGAAAGACGTGCCTCAGGAGAATGGAAGCGGTGGGCCGCGCCCCGGTGGGCGCGGTCGTGACGGGGGTGCGCCGGGTCAGGGCCCTCGTCGTGACGGTCCGGGAGGTGGAGGTTTCGGGGGTGGGGGTTTTGGC
>NZ_JABBJJ010000394.1 GCF_012933655.1 Pyxidicoccus fallax
CCCCATGAGTATAAGAGACAGCCTCAAGGCACCTTCGCGGGAGGAGAGCCTCCTCCGCCCGCCCCGGGTGGCGAGGAGCCGCCAGCCCAGGCCCCGGAAGGCCAGCCCGCTCCGGAGGGCGAGGGTCCGCCGGCCCAGGCCGCGGAAGGGCAGCCCGGTCCGGGGGAGCTGGCCGGCCAGGCGGCGGCCCAGGCCGCGACGCAGGTGGCGGACGCCGGGACGGTGGTGCCGCCCGAGCCGCCGTCGGTGGCGCTGAAGATTGATTTGTCCGCGGTGGAGGGCGTGCGGCCGGAGCTGTCCGTGCTGTCCGCGGCGGAGGCGCCGCTGTTCACCCTGCGGGGCAAGGAGGGCGAGGCGCTGTCGCTGCGCAACATCGGCGTGCGCGCCACCGACCGCGTCGTCTACGTGGTGGTGAAGACGAGCTGGACGGGCACGGGCAAGGAGGCCCGCCGCACCTTCAGCTCCACCATGCCGTACACGCTCACCGTGGCGCAGGAGGCGGCCGGCGCCAGCGCGGAGCTGGAGCCCAACGACGAGTTGCACAAGGCCACGCCGCTGACGGCGGGCGGCTACCGCGAGGGCTTCCTGTCCCCCAAGGGCGACCTGGACCACTTCGTGCTGCGCACGTCCGAGCCGGTGCTGGCGAAGGTGGAGCTGTCCGGCGTGGAGCGGCTGGACCTGGTGCTGTCCATGGTGGAGCCCCCGCAGGGCGACGGCGAGAAGGAGACGGTGCTCCTGCGCGCCAACGACGGCGCGGTGAAGGAGCCCGAGCGCCTCAACAACGTGGCGTGCAACGACAGCTGCTGGTTCCGCGTGGAGGGCGCGTCGCGCAAGGTGGAAGGCAAGTGGGTGAAGGACTTCGAGAACGCGGAGCAGCCCTACCGCCTCTCCATCACCACGGTGCCGGACAACGGCGGCGAGGAGCGCGAGCCCAACAACACCGCGGACCGGGGGCAGGAGCTCACGTTGGGCAAGGCGGTGCGCGGCACGGTGTTCCCCGTGAAGGACACGGACTTCTACCGGCTGGACCTGTCGGACCGCCCGGTGCGCACGGCCATCCGCGCCACCCTGCTGGGCATCCTCAAGGTGGACGTGGGGCTGTACCTGCACCGCGTGCAGCCCGACGGGAAGCTGACGCTCGTGCAGACGGCCGACCGCGCCAAGGGCGACCAGCCCGAGGGCATCCGCTACAGCGCCGAGCCCGGCATCTACGTCTTCGAGGTGCGTGACGCGAGGAACCGGGAGTCCAACTTCCAGGACTCGTACCAGCTCACCGTCGAAGAGGGGGAGTAGCCCGACACTTCCCGTTGACAAGGCACGGGCCGCCCCCTACTTTGGCGCCTGTCTCGCCTCGCGGTGGTAGCTCAGTTGGTAGAGCACGAGCTTCCCAAGCTCGGGGTCGCGGGTTCGAATCCCGTCCGCCGCTCAACACTGAAGGCCGGTGGTCCTGAAGCCAGGACCGCCGGCCTTCTTGTTTTCGGCCACTTCCTGCCGCGCGCAGGGCGTCAGCGGCAGCTCCACCGTGAAGACGGAGCCCTTGCCCAGGCGGCTCTCCACGCGAATCTCCCCGCCCATGGCGTGCGCGAGCTGCTGGGCGATGTAGAGCCCCAGGCCGAGCCCGCCATAGTGCCGCTCGGGCACGGCGCGCTCGAACTTGCCGAAGATGCGGCCCAGGTTCTCCGGGGCGATGCCGATGCCCTCGTCCCGCACGCGCAGCCACGCCCGCTTCCCCTCCGCCCGTACCGTCAGGAAGACGGGCCGGCCCGCGCCGTACTTCAGGGCATTGGTCAGGAGATTCGTGACGACCTGCTCCAGCCGCTGCCGGTCCCACTGCCCCACCACCCCGGCGGGCGCGTCCACCACGAGCGCGCACTCCGCCCTCGCGGCCTCCTGGGCGAAGCGCCCCGCCACCTCCTCCAGCAGCTGCGAGGCGTCCACCTTCTCCGGCGCGAGCGTCAGCCGGCCCTCTGTCAGCCGGGCGACGTCCAGCAGCTCATTCACCAGGCCGGCCAGCTTGCGGACCTGCTGCTCCGCGCCCTCCACGGCGCGCACCACCTGCCCGGCCGGCACCTGGCCTCCCGGGGCGCGCGAGGCCTCGCGCTGGATGCCCTGCAGCTTGAGCTGCAGCGGGGTGAGCGGCGTCTTCAGCTCGTGGCTGGCGACGGAGAGGAACTCGTCGCGCAGGCGCACCGCCTCCTGTGCCTCGCGGTACAGGCGCGCGTTCTCCGCGGCCTGGTTCGCCAGCTGCTCGCCCAGCTCCACCAGCCGGCGCTCGCCGCCGCGCACCCGCTGGAGCTGGGAGACCATCCAGTCCACGCGCGTGGCGGCGGACTCCGTGCCCAGCACCATCTCCGGCGACTCGTAGAAGAGGTTCTCGTGGACCTCGTTGCCCACCACCGCCACCGGGTGCGTGCGCAACGTGTCGCGGATGATGTCCGCCGGGAAGCGCGCGCGGCTGTACTGGCAGATGGCCAGCGAGCGCGAGCCGGGGAAGAAGCGGTTGATGAGGGCTTCGTACTCGATGAGCCGCTCACACCCCGTCTCCGGCCCCAGCGCCCACGTCATCTCCCCGGTGACGCGCAGGCCGGTGAAGCCCTCCGCGAGCGCCGCGTCCTGCGTCTGCCCCAGGAAGGCAATCATCGCCTCCGGGTCGAACTCGCCGGAGCGCAGGTACGCGTCGCGCTTGGTGAGGAACCGCAGCGCCCCGCTCGCCCGCGCCGACTCCACGTCGATGCCCTGGGCGGCCATCGCGGCGGCGACCTCGTCCACGGCGCGCTCATCGACGATGTACGCGCAGCACTCGCCCCGGGTCAGCCCCTCCTGGAAGAAGGGCACCAGCGCGGCCATCTGCTCCTCGAACGTCTCGTAGATGAGGCAGACGTGGTCTCCATGCCCCAACCGGTGGAGCTGCTGGCCGAGGCCTCCCACCGTCTCGCCCGCTGCCTTGAGTGCTTCGGGAGCACTCTGGCCCGAGAGACTGGAGGGCATCGGCTGCGGGGGAACGGACAGGGAGTTCATGGGGGCTCTTTGGGACGGAAACTGGGAAGGCAGGCATCAATGCGCCCACGGTTCACCTCAACGCATCGCCGGGTGGTGGATATGCCCCTGACTGCCCGCTGGCCCGCTTGGGCGGACGGGCAGGCAGGCTCTTGACTGAACACGCTTTCAGCTTCACCCTGAGCGTGTGAAGGCGCGCCCCATCGACAATCCGCCCAACCCCTGGGCGAGCACCGCGGTGGAGTACCTGGACGAGATTCCGCCCTCGAAGCTGGAGGTGTGGGAGGACCACAGCCGGCAGGTGGTGTCGCGCAACGACAGCCCGGATGTGTGCTTCACCTGGAGCGTCAACCCGTACCGCGGCTGCCTGCACGCCTGCGCGTACTGCTACGCCCGGCCCACGCACCAGTACCTGGACCTGGGCGCGGGCACGGACTTCGAGACGAAGCTGGTGGTGAAGCCGCGCGCCCCGGAGCTGCTGCGCGAGGCCTTCGACAAGCCCTCGTGGAAGGGAGAGACGGTCGTCTTCAGCGGCGTCACCGACTGCTACCAGCCGCTGGAGGCCTCACTGCGCCTCACCCGCGCCTGCCTGGAGGTGTGCGCCGAGTACCGCAACCCGGTGGGCATCATCACCAAGGGCGTGCTGATTGAACGGGACATCGACGTGCTCCAGCGCCTGGCCCGGGATGCGCGGCTGTGGGTGAGCATCAGCCTGCCCTTCCACAACGCGGAGCTGGCGCGCGCCATGGAGCCGTACGCGGCCTCCCCGCAGCGGCGGCTGCTGGCCATACGGCGGCTCACCGAGGCCGGCATCGACGTGGCGGTGTCCGTCTCGCCCATCATCCCCGGGCTCAACGACGAGGACATCCACCGGGTGCTGGCCGCCGCGCGCGAGGCCGGCGCCACCCGCGCCCATCACACCCTGGTGCGCCTGCCGGGGCCCGTGCAGGAGGTCTTCGAGGAGCGCCTGCGCGCGAAGCTGCCCCTGCGCGCCGAGCGCGTGCTGCACCGCATCCGCGAGACGCGCGGCGGGGAACTCACCGACTCGCGCTTCAAGAGCCGCATGCGCGGCGAGGGGCTCTACGCGGAGACCATCCACCGCCTCTTCCACACGGCGGCGCGCAAGGCCGGCATCCGCACCTCGTCCGTCACCGAGCCCGACGCCCCGGACACCTTCCGGCGCCCGGAGCGCAAGCCGCCGCCCTCGCCGCAGCTCAGCCTCTTCTGAGGGCTCGCGGGGCCGGCCCTACTTCCGTAGGGCTTGTAGGACGGTGATGAGCAGGACGGCACCTCCGGTGGCCACCGCCAGCGAGTAGAGGTTGAGGCCCGTCACCGGGGCGCCGCCCAGGTGGCTGGCAATCCACCCGCCAATCAGGGCCCCGACGATGCCGGTGGCGATGTTGGCGAACAACCCCATGCGGGCATTGGTGCCCTTGATCATGCTGGCAATCCAGCCCGCCAGCCCTCCGAGCACCAGCCACGTGCAGATACCGATACCCATCACGTCCTCCTTCGTTGCCACCGGGTGCTATCAGACCTGCCACCCCCGTCCAGCCGGGGACACACGTCCATACGACTGAACCGCCGGGGGATTGCCGCACCGCGCCCCACCCGAGACGACGACGCCCCGTGGCTCGCGAGGGAGACACGGGGCGCCTGGGAATCCAGGGACGCGCGAACCGATGCGTCCGTGAAGGGGCCCGCTCAGTCCTTCTTGCCGAGCATCCCGTCCTTCAGGCTGCCGTCCACGGGGTTCTTCCCCACGAAGACGGAGAAGAGCGCGTCCGCGAAGTCCTTGCCCTCCACGGTGATCTGCTGGCCGCCCTTGGCGCTCTGCACGCGGGTGCCCTGGCCGGGGACGTAGGTGAGGATGAGCTCGTCACCCTTCTTCACGTCGGTGACGGCCGAGTTGAACGTGTCCAGCTTGGGCTGGAGCTCCGCCATCTTCGAGCCCGCGTTCTTCTTGAAGGCGTCGCCGATGGCGTCGGTGATGGTCTTCTTGTCCAGGTCGCGCAGCATGTACATGCGCACGCGCTTGATTTCGTCGGCGTTGATGAGCTTCGCCCCGTCCTGGGACGGGTTCTCCACGTACAGCCCCGCCGTGTAGACCTTGAAGACGAGCTTGGTGCGCAGGCCCACCCCGTTGAGCTTCAGCTCCTTGCCCTCGACGGTGGCGGTCTCCGGGTACTTCACGCCGGCGACATCCTTGGCGAAGGCGGGCACCGCGAGCAGCAGGGACAGCGCGACGGCGGACAGCGTGGCTTTCATGAAACCTCCGGTTGGAAAA
Source organism: Pyxidicoccus fallax (assembly GCF_012933655.1). Lineage (GTDB taxonomy): Bacteria > Myxococcota > Myxococcia > Myxococcales > Myxococcaceae > Myxococcus > Myxococcus fallax. The sequence goes on from NZ_JABBJJ010000394.1 coordinate 5,285, forward strand.
TCCGTGGGGTTGGACGCAGCCTAGCCGCGCGTCTTCACGAAGTGGTCCATGAAGGTGGCCAGGGTGCGCACATTCTCCACCGTCACCGCGTTGTACGTGGAGACGCGGATGCCGCCCGCGGTGCGGTGGCCCTTCAGGCCCACCATGCCGGCCTTCTTCGCCTCGGCGACGAAGGCGGCGTTCAGCTCCTCCGAGGGCAGGTGGAAGACGACGTTCATCACTGAACGGGACTCGCGCTCCACGGGGGCGCGGTAGAAGCCGGAGTTGCGGTCGATGGCGCCATAGAGCAGCGCGGCCTTCTCGCGGTTCTGCCGCTCCATCTGCTCCAGGCCGCCCAGGCCCTTCATCCACGCCAGCACGTTGCGCACCAGGTAGATGGCGAAGGTGGGGGGCGTGTTGTAGAGCGAGTTGTTCTCCGCGTGGGTGGTGTAGCGGAAGAACTTGGGAATGTCCTTGCGGCCCCGGGCGATGAAGGCCTTGTCCGCCACCACCAGCGTCACGCCGGACGGGCCCAGGTTCTTCTGCGCGCCCGCGTAGATGAGCCCGAAGCGGCTCACGTCGATGCGCTTCCACAGGAAGTCCGAGCTCATGTCCGCCACCAGCGGCACGTTGCCCACGTCCGGGAAGGTGTGCCACTGCGTCCCGTAGATGGTGTTGTTGCTGGTGAGGTGGACGTAGGCGGCCTTCGCGTCGAGCTTCAGCTCGTCCTGGCGCGGCACGCGCGTGTAGTGCTTGTCCGGCTGGACGGTGGTGGCCGCGACGCGGGGCTTGCCGTAGTACTTCGCCTCCTCGAAGGCCTTCTCGCTCCACACTCCCGTCATCAGGTAGTCCGCGCCCGTGTCCGGGGTGAGGAAGTTCATCGGCACCTGGGCGAACTGCTGCGAGGCGCCCCCGGTGAGGAAGAGGACCTGGTGGGTAGCGGGAATGCCCAGCAGCTCCGTCAGGAGCGAGATGGCCTCGTCGTGGACCGCCTCGTACTCCTTGCCCCGGTGGCTGTGCTCCATGACGGACATGCCGGAGCCCTGGAAGTCGAGCAGCTCGTCCCGGGCCCGTTCCAGGGCGGGAAGGGGGAGGCCAGCGGGACCAGGGTTGAAGTTGATGACGCGCATGGCAGTGTCCTTTGGAAAATGAACGCCAGGGCCGGCATTCTTCCCCCTGGTCCCCCCCCGGGGGCCAGCGTGAAGGAGGCTGTCCGGCTGCTTCCCGGCACAATCGCCGGGTATTCCTGGATGCGATGCGTGGCCGGCGGGGATTTCCGCGGGTCTGGAGGTCAGGTGGGTTCCTCGGAGGGGTTGACCGAATGGGTTCGGCGCGCGGCGCGGGGGGAAACGTCCGCCTACAGTGAGCTGTACCGGCGCACGCGTCCCATGGTCGCGAGGCTGGTGGCGGGGTTCGCCCCGCTGGACCCGGACGAGGTGGAGGATGTCATCCAGGAGACGTTCGTCCGGGCCTTCAAGGCGCTGCCGCGGCTGAAGGAGGCGGGGGCGTTCGAGGCGTGGCTCCTGTCCATCGCCCGGAACCGGGCACGGACGCGGTTGGAGCGCAAAGCAAGTACGCGGCGGCTGGAGGACGATGTGGCGGACCCGGAGCCGGAGACGGTTCCGCACATCCCCGAGGCCCTCCAATTGGAGCGCGACATCGAGGTGGTGCGGCGGCTCATCGCAGAGCTGCCCGAGGGCGAGGAGAAGCGGACGGTGCAGCTCTTCTACATTGAGGGCGAGCTGTCCGCGCGAGAGATTGCCGAGAAGCTCGGCGTGGGAAAGAGCGCAGTGACGATGCGACTGGAGCGGTTCCGGTCCCGCATCAAGCGCGAGCTGCTCCGGCGGGTGCTCGCCGGTCGGTGGGAGTGAGACGTGATGAGACACCTCGATGCCGACGCGATGAGCGCCCTCGCCCGCCGGGAGCCGGAGGCGGTGGCGTACTTCCGCGAGCACCTGGCCCGCCCGTGCGACACCTGCGAGGACTTCCTCGCCACGCACGCGGGCCCCAACCTGCTCGACGGGCAGGTGGACGCGGCCCTGCTGGCGGCGGGCCCCGTGGCCCAGAAGGCGAAGGAAGCCCCGCTGGACGAGGTGGGCTTCGCCCGCGTGCGCCGGGGAATGAAGGGAAGCCGGCCGGACATCCGGCGCTGGGGGCTGGCCGCGGGCGCCATCGCCGCGTGCCTCCTGGCCGTGGTGGTGGTGCCCCGCATGCGCGCGGAGGACCCGGCGGTGCAGGCCGGCACCGAGTGGGACGGCATCAAGGGCCCCGGCGGCAGCATCGACCTGGAGCTGGCGGTGGTGGCGCGCGGCGCCAATGGCGAGCTGCGCCGGTTGGACCCGCAGTCCGCGGTGGCCGAGTCGGACGTGCTGCTCTTGCGCTACCACGCCACCGAGGCGGGCACCGCCCTGCTCTTCCAGCAGCGGGCCGGCCAGGGGCCGGAGCTGCTCGGCCGCTTCCCGCTGGAGGCGGGCATGCATGACCTGCAGGGGCCGCAGGGCCTGGCCGGCGTCAGCCTGGAGGGCGAGTCGGGGCCGGTGACGCTGTGGCTCGTCGGCTCGGCCGGCAGACAGGAGCCCACGCCCGACACGGTGCGGGAAGTGTTGGTGGGTGGAAGTGCGGCCCGGGAGCGCAGCCGGCTGGCGGTGACGCGGTTCGACGTCAGCGTCCGAAGCGGTCAGAATCGCCGCTGACCGCATGACCGTGAGGCACCTCCTTCCCATCCTGCTGGCGGGCCTGGCCGCGTGCGCGGGCCCCTCTTCCGTGGAGAAGGGCGGACTCGTACCGCTCAAGCTCGACGAGGAGGCGCTGTCCAGCGCGTACACGCCGCGGCGCATGGCCCTGCTGGTGGGCATCGCCGAGTTCGACGACCCGCACTGGCGCGGGCTGCGCTACACCACCAAGGACGCCACGGACCTGGCGGACGCGCTGAAGGACCCGGCGCGCGGCCGGTTCGATCACGTGCGCGTGCTCACCCGCCCGGAGGAGACCACGCGCGCGTCCATCCTCGCGGCGCTGCGGGAGCTCAAGCGGCAGGCGCACCGGCCGGACGACGTGGTGGTGGTGTACTTCTCCGCGCACGGCACGCTGGCGCGCGACAACCAGGGCGAGCTGCGGCGCTACCTCGTCACGCGCGACGCGTCCTTCCGCGCCATTCCCCAGACGGCGCTGTCCATGGACGCGCTGAAGGCGGAGTTCGACGGGCTGTCCAGCCGGCGGCGGCTGCTGGTGCTGGCCACCTGCCACAGCGGCAGCGGCAAGTCGCTCCTGCCCAAGGAACTGGAGGCGGAGCTGGCCGGCATCAAGGCGGGCTTCTACGCGCGGCCGTTGGAGGAGTCGTCGCGCGCGTCCGTGGTGCTCGCCGCCTGTGACTGGGGCGAGACGGCGCGCGAGGACGAGGGCCTGCGCAACGACATCTACACCCACTTCCTCATCGACGGGCTGGGCGGCGCGGCGGACCGCAACGTGGACGGCGCCGTCACCGCCACCGAGGCACACGACTACGCCCGGCGGCGCACCTTCGCCTTCACGGAAGGGCGGCAGCGCCCCTCGGCGGAAATCCTGGAAGTGGGCGCGGACCCGGTGGTGCTGTCGGGCAGCATCGCCCGGACGGGCCGGCCGGAGCTGTTCTCCTACAACCCCCGGCTGGACGGCTTCACCCTCAAGGTGGACGGCGAGCCGCGCACGGACCTGCCGGGTGGCGCGGCGGTGGTGCCCGGCAAGCGCACGGTGGAGCTGACCAAGGGCGACGCGGTGCTGGTGCGCCGCGAGGTGGACGTGGCCAACGGGGAGCGGCTGCCCCTGGAGCGGCTCCTGATGGAGGCCTTCCCGCGGCGCTCGCTGTCGCTGCTGGGCGGCATGTTCACCTTCGCGGACGCGCGCAGCCGCGACGAGCTGCTGCCCCGGGCGCCGGAGGTGGCGCTGTCCCTGCGGCTGGAGGACCGGCCGCTGCCGGACTTCGCGCTGCTCTTCGACGTGGGCTTCAGCACCGGCCGGCAGTCGCTCGTCGTCGCGCCGGGCAGCAAGGTGCCCTTCAGCTACACCACCTTCACCGCCGGGGCGGCCCTGCCCTACCTGTGGCGGTGGGAGCGGCTGACCCTCTTCGCGGGCCCCCGTGTGGCCGGTCTGTACCTGGGGCGGTCTTTCGACGTGGAGGCCTTCGCGGGAGGCCAGAGTTTCTTCACTCTGAGCCCCGGCGTGGTGGGTGGCGTGGTGCTGCGGGTCGGTGAGCGGCTGGAGCTGATGTCACAGGCCCAGCTCATGCTGACGTACGTGGTGGTGGATGGGCGGGGACAGGCCGTTGGCTTCACCGGTGGCTGGGCCGGTGCGGGGTATCGGTTCTGATGCGCTCGACTCTTCACAACATCGCGATGGCCGCGCTCCTCGCCCTGGGCATGGCGGCGTGCGGCAACCTGCGCAATGACCCGTTCCGGGTGGGCACCGTGCGCGGCCAGCTCACCGAGTACGACTCCGCCGTGGCGATGGTGTCCCTGGTGGGCCAGCCGGGAGTCATCAGCAAGGTGGACGCCGAGGGGCGCTTCGCCCTCGAGAACGTGCCCGCGGGTCCGGTGGAGCTCTTCATCATCGCCACCGCCGCGAAGGCCACGCGGGTGGGCGTGACGGTGCAGGGCGGGCAGTCCATTGAAGTGAAGGACGTGGCCCCGAGGGCCGCGGGCTTCTTCGAGATGCGGGTGAAGGCCAAGGGCGGCGAGAAGCTGACGGGCGCGCAGGTGTCCGTGGTGGGCACGCCCCTGCAGCGGCTGCTGCTGGACGACAAGGGCCGCCTGCGGGTGGGCCCGCTGCCGGACGGCTGCTACGCGGTGGCGGTGTCCGCCATCGGCTTCCCGCTCGTCCAGGCCGAGGCGTGCGTGGGGACGGGGGAGCAGAAGGAACTCAAGGTCGACCTCGAGGCGGACGAGGACCACGTCAACCGCGGCTGAGCGGTGACGGGCTGCGCGGACGGCCTGGTGTGCGCGCCCAACAACAACAAGTGCGTCGAGTGCTACGAGGACTCGCACTGCGGCGCGGACCTGCAGTGCCAGGGCTTCCGCTGCGAGGGCCCGGGCGCGCAGTGCGCCGCGTGTGACGGCGACTGGAAGTGCCAGGGCGGCACGAGCTGCCAGGACCTGCCCGAGGGCGGCGCGGCGTGTTTGAAGTCGTGTAACTCGGACTCCAGTGGGAACGCGTGCGACGCGGGCTTCACCTGCCAGGGCGGCCGGTGCCTGCCGGACGCGGCGCGCTTCGAGGGCTGCTACGCGCTGGGGGCCCTCAACACGTCGTGCAACTCGGACGCGATGTGCCGCGACCAGGGGCTGACCGACGGCGTCTGCGTGGACAGCGCGTGCACCGTGCCCTGCACCACGAACAAGGAGTGCCCTGGCTCCATGCGCTGCGAGGACTCCGCCGCCGGCCGCGTCTGCCGGCCGCGCAACTGAGCCGTGACGCCCCTGCCCCGTCCCCGCGCCCGACTGGCCCTGCTGGCGCTCGCGGCCGCCAGCCTCTGGGGCTGTGACTCGTCTCCGGCGCCCCCGCTGCCC
>NZ_JABBJJ010000395.1 GCF_012933655.1 Pyxidicoccus fallax
GCCCCCGTCCCCGGACGCGGGCCCCGGCGAGGTGAAGCTGTGGACGAACCTGGGCATGGATGACGGCATGGACGAGGCGAAGATGCCCGCCACGCTGGAGGCCCTGGGCGCTCCGGCCGGCAAGGTGCTGCGCACCGTGCTGCGCCCCACCTACGGCTACGCCTACGTGGCCGAGGCGGACGCGCCCGCCTTCGAGGCCCTCAATGGCAAGCTGCACGGCGAGAAGGCGCTGAAGGTGGAGCGCCACCGTCCGCGCGGGGCCCGCGAGGAGCGCCGCCCCCGCCCCGAGGCCCAGCCGGACGTGCCGGGCCAGGCGCGCCTGTGGGTGGGCCTGGGCCGTCAGGATGGCCTGGACGAGGCAGGCGTCACCGCCGCCCTGGAGGCCGTCGGCGCCCCCGCCGGCAAGGTGCTGCGCATGGACCTGCGCCCCACCTACGCGTACGTCTTCGTCGCCGACGAGGACGTGGAGGGCTTCGAGGCGACGAACGGCAAGCCGCACGGCGACCGCGCCCTGAAGGTCGAGCGGGCGAAGAAGAAGTAGTCCCTTCGCGGCTACTTCCCCGGCTCGCCCGCCCTGCGGCGCCGCTCCCGGTGGTAGTGGGCGGTGCACAGGCCCCGGGCGAGCACCGGCCGGCCGCACCCGGGCTCGTCGCAGCGGGCGGGCTCGGGCGCCGGAGCTTCTTCCGCGGCCGGGGCCGCCTCGCTGAACATCACCTCCGCCACCGCCAGCAGCCGGTCCACGTCGGTCCGGGACAGCCGGCGCGCCCGGACGAAGGCCTCCAGCCGGTGCACGCCCGCATCCTCGGCGTCATCCACGCGGAGCAGCTCCCAGAGCGGGAGCTGCAGCGCGGAGGCCACCTGGAGCAGCGTCTCGTAGCTGGGGCTGCGCTCGCCTCGCTCCAGGAGGGACGCGAAGGAGACGGAGATGCCGCAGCGGGCGGCGAAGTCCTCCTGCGTGAGGCCGCGCCGCTCTCGCAGCGCGCGGATGCGCCGGGCCAGGCCCTGCAGGTGGCCGCTCGCGGGGGAGGCATCTGGAGGGCCGGAAGGCATTGGCAGTTTCCTATGGTAGCGCACCCCTTCTGTTAAGGTCTTCGCGCGAGGAGCATTCGAGCCATGAGCGCCGTCGAGGGAACCAACTACTTCTTCCGCAAGGCCGCGCGGATCATGGACGTGGGCACCCCCATCGAGACGCTGCTCGCCACCCCGCTGCGCGAGGTGAAGGTGCAGGTCTCCATCGAGATGGACTCGGGGGAGATTCGCACGTTCCTCGGCTACCGCATCCAGCACGACAACAGCCGCGGCCCCATGAAGGGCGGCCTGCGCTACCACCCCATGCTGGACCAGGACGAGTGCTCGTCGCTCGCGTCGCTGATGACGTGGAAGACGGCGGTGGTGAACGTCCCCTACGGCGGCGCCAAGGGCGGCATCGCGTGCGACCCGTCGCAGCTGTCCCTCAAGGAGCTGGAGCGGCTGACGCGCAAGTACGTGGACCAGGTGCAGGACGTCATCGGCCCCACGCGTGACATCCCCGCCCCCGACGTCAACACCAACCCCCAGGTGATGGCGTGGATCATGGACCAGTACTCGCGCTACCACGGCCACTCGCCGGCGGTGGTGACGGGCAAGCCCCTGGAGCTGTACGGCTCCAAGGGCCGCGAGGCGGCCACCGGGCGCGGGCTGCTCTACGTGTGCCGTGAAATCCTGCGGGATCTGGGCCTGCCGGTGAAGGGCACGCGCTTCGCGCTACAGGGCTTTGGCAACGTGGGCAGCCACACCGCGCAGCTGCTCTGGGAGGACGGCGGCATCGTGGTGGCGGTGGCGGACGTGCTGGGCGGCGTGCGCAACCCGCAGGGCCTGGACATCCCCTCCCTCTTCGAGCACGTGAAGCGCACCGGCACGGTGACGGGCTTCGCGGGCGGCTCGCCGTGCAGCAACGACGACGTGCTGACGGCGGACTGCGAGGTGCTCATCCCCGCGGCGCTGGGCCACGTGCTCACCCGGGAGAACGCGCCCGCGGTGCGCGCCAGGCTCATCATCGAGGGCGCCAACGGCCCCACCCAGCCGGAGGCGGACGAAATCTTCGAGAAGCGCGGCATCTTCGTGGTGCCGGACGTGCTCGCCAGCGCGGGCGGGGTGACGGTCAGCTACTTCGAGTGGGTGCAGAACCTCCAGCACCTGTCCTGGGAAGAAGAGCGCGTCAACGCGGAGCTGGAGAAGACGATGAAGGAGGCCTACGAGCGCGTGGCCCAGGTGGCCCGCTCGCGCAAGGTCTCCATGCGGACGGCGGCCTACATCCTCGCCATCGGCCGGGTGGGCAAGGCCACCGTGCTGCGCGGCATCTGACGCACCCCGCCAGGGGGCCCGGGTGTCCCCTGGAGGACGTGGCGCGGCGCGGCGGAACGGGCGGTGGAACGGCTGCCCGCCCCGTGTCTCTTTGCGCCCGGCGTCTACATCCGCTACACGCCGGCTCACAATGGTCACCCTCCAGGACATCCTCGCGGCGCGGGAGCGCCTCCGGGCGACAATCCGTCCCACGCCGTGCCCGCAGTCCGACTTCTTCACGGAGAAGACGGAGTGCGCGGCCGTGTACTTCAAGATGGAGAACCTGCAGCGCACCGGCGCCTTCAAGGAGCGCGGCGCGCTCAACAAGCTCCTGAAGCTCACCGAGGAGGAGCGGCGCCGGGGCGTCATCGCCGCGTCGGCCGGCAACCACGCGCAGGGCGTGGCGTACAACGCGCTCCGGCTGGGCATCAAGGCCACCATCGTGATGCCGGAGCGCACGCCGCTCATCAAGGTGTCGCGCACGCGTGACGAGTACCAGGCGCGCGTGGTGCTCAAAGGCTCCAACTTCGACGAGGCCTACGCGGAGGCGCTGCGCATCCAGAAGGAGGAGGGGCTCGTCTTCGTCCACCCCTTCAACGACCCGGACGTCATCGCCGGCCAGGGCACCATCGGCCTGGAGCTCTTGGAGCAGTGCCCGGACCTGGAGGTGGTGCTGGTGCCCATTGGCGGCGGAGGGCTCATCTCCGGCGTCGCGTGCGCGCTGAAGGAGAAGAAGCCGGACATCCGCGTGGTGGGCGTGCAGACGTCCACCATCGCCAGCATGAAGGCCTCCATCGAGGCCGGCAAGCTGATGGACCTCACCGCCGCGGGCACCACCATTGCCGACGGCATCGCGGTGAAGCGCGTGGGCGAGCTCACCTTCCCCATGGTGCGCAGGTACGTGGACGAGGTGGTGGCGGTGGACGAGGAGGAAATCGCCGCCGCCATCCTCACGCTGCTGGAGCAGGAGAAGAGCGTGGTGGAGGGCGCGGGCGCGGTGGGCCTGGCCGCGCTGCTCAGCGGCGACGTGCCCATGGCGAAGGGCCGGCGCACCGCCATCATCCTCAGCGGCGGCAACATCGACATGAACGTCATCAGCCGCATCATCGAGCGCGGCCTCGTGAAGACGGGGCGCCTGGTGCAGCTGGAGGTGAGGCTGCCGGACCGGCCCGGCATGCTGGCGAAGCTCACCACGCAGGTGGCCGACCTGCGCGCCAACGTGGTGGAAATCCATCACGAGCGCGCCTTCTCCAAGGCGGGCCTGGGCGAGGCCATGGTGGAGGTGACGCTGGAGACCACCGGCCCCGCCCACATCGACGAGCTGATGCAGTCCCTCAACAACCTGGGCTGGCAGGTGGCGCGCAAGTAGTCCACCCCGGGACACTCGGGGGGCTTGCGCGGGCGCGCGGGGGCTCGGCCATACTGGGGTCATGAGGACCCTGCTGCTCGCCCTGCTCATCGCCGCCGCCCCGCCCCCGTCCGCGCAGAAGGCGAAGGAGCTCGCCGCCCGCCGCGCGTGGGAGGAACTGTACCTGGCCTTCGCGGCGGGGGACGTGGCGGGCGTGCCCGAGGCGCAGCGGCGCACCATCTCCGGCGCGCTGCTCAAGGGGTGCGAGGCGCTCCTGGTGGAGGACGCGGTGATGGCGTACTCGCTGAGCGAGCGCGCCGTGGTGTTCGACGCGTCCGCCGGCGCGCTGAAGTGCCTGGCGCGCTCGGCCCGCAAGACGGACCAGCGGGCCGCCGCCGAGGCCGCCCTGCGCAAGGGCCTGGAGCGCCACCCGAAGGACGGCGCCTTCGGGTTGGAGCTGGGCAAGCTGCTGCTGGAAGAGCAGGACGCGGCGGGAGCGCTGACGGTGCTGGAGAAGGTGCCGCCCCGCTCGCGCGAGGGCGCCGAGGCGAAGCGCCTCGCGCAGCAGGCCCGGGCGCAGGCGAACGAGGAGGGCGCGGCCCGCCAGGAGGCCGAGCGCATCGAGAAGCTGATGCACGGCAAGCCCGGCGCGAGGCGGCGCTCCACCTCCGCCCCACCGGATGTCAGGACCGCGGAGGGCAGGGACGGCCCCAGCGACACGCGCGCGGTCAGCCTCTCGTACGAGTCCAGCACGGACTCGCTGGGCATGCGCACGCGCTCCAACGGGCGCTTCGTCATCCGCTACTTCAACAACGAGCGCGACTTCAGCCAGCGCGCCGAGTACGAGGGCCGCGTCGTCGACGCGCTGGAGGAGGCGTACGCCTTCACCCGGAGCTTTCTCGGCGAGGCGCGCGAGTCACCGGTGGATGTCGTCCTGTACACCCGGGACGAGTTCCGCTTCCACTACGGGCCCGCCAAGGCGCAGGGGCTGGCCGGGCTCTATGCGGACGACGCCATCCGCATCAACGACGCCGAGGAGCTGACCCAGCAGACCCGGGCCACCCTGGTGCACGAGTACGTGCACGCGGTGCTGGACGACTTCTGCGAGAAGCGGGGCCACCAGCTGCCCACCTGGCTCAACGAGGGGATGGCCGAGTTCGTCGAGTGGCGCTACCTCGGGCGGGACGACCAGGTGTGGTTCCTCCAGGACGCACTGATGGGCGCGGCCAGGGCGAACAAGCTGCCCTCGCTGGCGGCCATGGCCGACCGGAAGGTCTTCTACACCCACGAGCACTACGCGTACGCCAAGGCCGCCGTGGCCGTGAAGGAGCTGATTGCCCGGGGGGGAACGGGCCGGCTCCTCACCTTCACGCGCGAGGTGTGCGGGGGCAGCCCCCTCGACGAGGAGCTGCGGGAGCACTACGGGAAAACCCTGGCGGCGCTGGACGAAGATGTCCGAAACACCATCATGAACTCTCGCAAGTAGGGGAGGCTGCCAGCCGAGCCCGGTCCAATTGGTTTACCCCTCCCCGGGAGTCACCTACACTCGCAGGCCCCCATTTACGCTGCGGCAGAAGTCGGGTTGTACGCTGTCCCGCAGCAAGGTGACGGATGTCGGACACGCGTGCGGCGATGAGAGAGTTTCGCTTCCTCGATGAGAAGCGGAAGCTGGGAAGCCTGTCTCCCGTGGAGGAGGCTCGCTGGAGCGAGCTGCGCGGGCTCCTGGGCATCCAGGACACGCCCGCCGTGCCGGACGCCTCCGCCTGGCAGCAGCAGGCGGCGCCCCAGGGCTATTACGGCGCCGATGGTCAGTGGTACGCCTACCCCGCCGGCTACCCGCAGCAGCCCCAGGGCTACTACGGCGCCGATGGTCAGTGGTACGCCTACCCCGCCGGCTACCCGCAGCAGCCCCAGGGCTACTACGGCGCCGACGGCCAGTGGTACGCCTACCCCACCCAGCCGGGCTACGACCCGAACCAGGGCTACGCGCAGCAGGGTTACGACCCGAACCAGGCCTACGCGCAGCAGGGCTACGACCCGAATCAGGCGTATGCCCAGCAGGGCTACGACCCGAACCAGGCCTACGCGCAGCAGGGCTACGACCCGAATCAGGCGTATGCCCAGCAGGGCTACGACCCGAACCAGGGCTACGCGCAGCAGGGTTACGACCCGAACGCCCAGGGCTACGCGGGCTACCCGCAGCAGGGCTACGACCCGAACGCGCAGGGCTATGACCCGAACGCGCAGGGCTATGACCCGAACGCGCAGGGCTATGACCCGAACGCGCAGGCCCAGGCCGGCGGCTGGCCGGCTGATCCGAACGCCCAGCAGGCCTGGACCGGCTACGCGCCGCAGGCTCCCGTCGGTCCGGACAACCTGAGCCTCACCGCGGACGAAATCGACATCCCCGCGCTGAGCGAGCCCGCGCCGTGGATGAACCCTGGCGCCAGCGAGGCGGGCACCCCGCACGCGGCCGCGCAGGCGCCGCAGGGTGCGCGGCATGACGCTGGCGCCGCGGCCCCCTCGGAGGACGTGCTCGAGGTGATGGAGTCGGACGTCGCGGTGGACGCCGCGCCGGACCCGACCGCCTCGTTCGACGACGTCACCGCCGACCTCGGCGAGCAGGCCCCGCCGGTCACCGAGAGCGCTCCGGACGCGATCGCCTCCGCGGAGGATGACTTCTCGTCCGTGACGGCCTCGGAGCCCCAGGCTCCGGTCGCCGCCGAGCCCGAGTCCTCGCTGGAGTCCTCGTTCGCCGACCTGTCCATGGAGGTCGAGTCGGCGCCGGACACCGCCGCCGTGGCGCCGTCGGGTGAGGTGGAGCTCGCCTCCTCCGAGGTCGAGCTGGTCGAAGCGGCCGTCGAAAGCGAGCCGGTGCTGGCCGAGGAGCGCACGCCCGCGCCGCTGGACGATGCGTGGGCGTCCGCGCCGCTCGCCGTGGAGCCGGTGGAGTCGGCCCAGATGGAAGGCGCCGAGGCGGGGGACATCATCGATGTCGCCGAGCTGACGCCCTCCGACGCGGCCGAATCCTCGCAGCCCGCGGTGCTGGCGCTCGACGCGAGCGAGGCCACGGAGCCGGCGGGTGGGGAGATCGCCCTCGACGCCTCCGACATGATCGAGCCCGCGTCCCCGGACGAGGTGGCTCCCTCCGCGCAGGCCGAGACCGAAGCGTGGGACCTGGGAACTCCGGCCGCCGACGCGTCGACCGCGGAGTCGCAGAGCGGCGCGGTGGAGTTCGCGCTCGACGCGTCCGACGTGAGCGAGGCCGCTCCCGAGCCGCAGGCGGAGATTTCGCTCGACGCGTCCGACGTGAGCGAGGCCGCTCCGGTGGAGGCGCAGCCCGCCTCCGCTGAGATTTCGCTCGATGCATCCGACGTGATCACGGCGGATGGCGCGGAGATCGCGCTCGACGCGTCCGACATGAGCGAGGCCGCTCCGGTGGAGGCGCAGCCTGCTTCCACGGAGATTGCGCTCGACGCGTCCGACGTGAGCGACGCATCGTCGTTCGAGGCACAGCCTGCTTCCGCGGAGATTGCGCTCGACGCTTCCGACGTGAGCGACGCATCGTCGTTCGAGGCACAGCCTGCTTCCGCGGAGATTGCGCTCGACGCGTCCGACGTGAGCGACGCATCGTCGTTCGAGGCACAGCCTGCTTCCGCGGAGATCGCGCTCGACGCGTCCGACGTGAGCGACGCACCGTCGTTCGAGGCGCAGCCGGCTTCCGCCGAGATTGCGCTCGACGCGTCCGACATGAGCGAGGCCGCTCCGGAGACGTCCGCGGCCACCTTCGACGGCGCGGCGGCCACGGAGATCGCGCTCGACGCGTCCGACGTGAGCACGGAGCCCTCCGGCGCTCACGCGTCCGGCTCGGAGGAGAGCGTTCCGACGTTCGAGCTGAATGCCTCCGAGGCGACGGACTTCTCCGCAGCGGAGGCCTCGCTGTCCGCGCAGGCCGAGGCTCCCGCGGAGGAGCCGCCGCTCGACGTCATGGACATCGAGTCCGCCCCGGAGAGCGCGGGACAGACCTGGTCGTACCAGGAGACCCCGGCGAGCGCGGAGCCTCCGACCTTCGACGTGGCGGACATCGGCACCGAGTCCCCGTTCGAGGGCTCCGACGTGCCCTCGCTGGAGCTCCGCTCCGTGCAGGTGGGGCCGGACCTCCAGGCCGAGACCGTGGCGCTCGCCAGCGACCCGGCGGCCCCCGCCGAGCGGGCGTACGCGAGCACTCCGACCGCCGAGGAGTTGTTCGACCTGAGCGGCAACCCCGAGGAGGCCGTGCCGCTCGCCACCGCCGGCGAGTTCGTCGAGTACAGCAACTTCGCGACCACCACCGAGCGCGGCCTGGAGTTCTCGGGCCAGGCGACGTCCGCCAGCGCGGAGTGGGGTTCGGAGTCGACCGACGCCGTGCCGCTCATGAGCGAGGAGCCGGCCGCCAGCACTGACTGGAACGCGGGAACGGCCGACGCCGTGCCGCTCGCGAGCAACGCCGAATTCCTCGCGGACATGGGCGAGTCCACCACCACCGGCCACCAGGCCGAGTGGGCCGCCCCCGCCGAGGATGCCGCGGCCATCGAGCTGCAGCCGGAGTGGGTGTCGGCCGAGTCCTCCACGGTGGACACGGGCTCCGCCCAGGCCACCGAGTGGTCCGCCACGCCCGCCGAGACGTCCGAAGCTTCCGCCACCGAGCAGCAGCCCGAGTGGGCTTCTGCTTCCGAGCCCTCGGACATGACCGCGAACGCGGCGGAGGCCTCTGAGTGGGGCGAGGCTTCCGGCGCCGCCGAGACCGCGTCGGAGACGGAGCCGCAGCCCGAGTGGGCCACCCCCGGCGAGGCGGTCGCCACCGAGGCGCTCTCGCCCGAGTGGGCTTCGCCGTCCACCGAGGCAACCGCCCCGGGCGCCTTCACGTCCGAGTGGGCCGAGTCGAGCGGCGAGACCGCGACCAGCGCGACGCAGTCCGAGGCCGCGCCCGTCGAGTTCCAGCCCGAGTGGGCCACGCCTGTTGAAGAGGCCACGCCGGAGACCGCGCAGCCCGAGTGGGCCACGCCTGTTGAAGAGGCCACGCCGGAGACCGCGCAGGCCGAGTGGGCCACACCGACTGGTGAAGCAGCTCCCGAGACCGCGCAGGCCGAGTGGGCCACGCCTGTTGAAGAGGCCACGCCGGAGACCGCGCAGGCCGAGTGGGCCACGCCGACTGGTGAAGCAGCTCCCGAGACCGCGCAAGCTGAGTGGGCCACGCCGGCTGCTGAAACGGAGACCCTGGAGGCCCAGCCTGAGTGGGTGACGCCCGCCGATGAGGCCGCCCCCGCGACGGCCCAGGCCGAATGGGCGTCCCCTGCCGCCGAGGCCTCCCCTGAGACCGCACAGGCGGAGTGGGTAGACCCTGTTACGGAGGCATCCGCGCAGACCGCGTGGGCCGCGCCCGCCGAAGCGGCTGCGTCCGAGCCGGTGCAGCCTGAATGGGCCACGCCCGTCGAAGAGGTGACTCCGGAAGCCGCTCAGGCCGAGTGGGCAACTCCTGTCGAGGAGGCCACGCCCGAAGCCGCTCAGGCCGAGTGGGCCGCCCCCATCGAAGAGGCCACGCCCGAGGCCGCTCAGGCCGAGTGGGCAACTCCCGTCGAAGAGGCCACGCCCGAGGCCGCTCAGGCCGAGTGGGCAACTCCCGTCGAGGAGGCTACGCCCGAGGCCGCGCAGGCCGAGTGGGCAGCGCCCATCGAAGAGGCTACGCCCGAGGCTGCGCAGGCCGAGTGGGCCACCCCTATCGAAGAGGCCGCTCCGGAGACGGCGCAGACCGAGTGGGGCACTCCCGCCGCGCAGGATGCTGCCCAGCCTGTTCAGGCCGAGTGGGCTGCTCCGGCGGAGGCCGCGTCGGCCGAGGAGGCCACGCCCGGCGAGCTCCAGCCCGAGTGGGTCACGCCCGAGACCGAAGCCGCTCAGCCTTCGTGGACGGGGGCCGCCACCGAGGCCGCCCAGCCCGAGTGGGCCACCCCCACGTCCGAGGCGGCGCCCGGCGAGTGGTCCGCCACCGCCGAAGTGACACCCGAGGCGGGTCAGGCCGAGTGGTCCGCCACCGGCCAGGAGACCGCGCAGCCCGAGTGGAGCGCCACGAGCGAAGCCGTGCCCGAGGCCGGCCAGGCCGAGTGGGCCACGCCCGCGCAGACGGATTGGTCCGCTCCCGCCGCGGACGCTGCCTCCGAGGCCACGTGGGGCGCCCCCACGGGAGAAATCGCGGCCACGCCCGCGCAGACGGACTGGTCGGCCCCCACGGCTGACGCGGCCTCCGACGCCGCGTGGGCCTCGCCCGTCGAGGAGATCGCTCCCGACGCCGTCCAGGCCGAGTGGGCCACGCCCGCCACCGACTCCGCCCAGCCCGAGTGGTCCGACCCTGTCGAGGAGGTCGCCCCCGACGCCGTCCAGGCCGAGTGGGCCACGCCCGCCACCGACTCCGCCCAGCCCGAGTGGGCCGCCACCGCCGAGCCCACCGCCGACTGGAACACTCCCTCCGCGCAGCCCGCGTCCCAGTGGGAGTCCACTCCGACGGCCGCGGCCGAAGAGGCTCCCGTGGAGGTCCAGCCCGAGTGGGTGACGCCAGAGGCCGGGGCCACCGCCGAGTGGAGCGCGCAGCAGCCCGCCGCCACGCAGGAGTGGAGCGACGCGCCCGTCGAGGAGGTCTCCCTCGCGGACACCGCCGCTCCCACCGAGGCCGTCCAGGCCGAGTGGAGCGACGCGCCCGTCGAAGTCGAGCCCATGCTCGAGGCCACCCCCGCGGAGCCCGAGCCCGCCTGGGGCGCCACGCCCGCGCAGGCCTCGTCCTTCGCCGCGCCCGCCGAGTCGGTCCCCTGGGAGCAGGAGCCCGAGCCCGCCGCGCAGTCCTGGAACTCCGGCGGCGACAGCCTCTTCGGCGGGCAGGACCAGCAGCTCTCCGAGCCCGAGGCCGACATCGACGTCAGCCTCGACGCCCCGCCGCCCTCCCCCGTCGAGGAAGAAGTCCCCGTCGCCGTGGAGGTCGAGCAGGAGATCGCCGAAATCGAGCTCATGGAGGAGTCCGTGGTGC
>NZ_JABBJJ010000396.1 GCF_012933655.1 Pyxidicoccus fallax
ACCCCTCCCCGCTCCACCTCTCCGCCCGCCGCGTACGCCGCCAGCTCCTGGCGCACCTCCTCCGTCGTCTCTCCCACCACCGCCAGCCGGTACTCGAATCGGGCCCGGCCCGTGTTCGCCGTGAAGCAGAGGTCTCCCAGCTCCTCCGGCCCCTTCCCCTCCAGGCGCTTCGCGTAGCTGCCCGCCAGCGCCCTCAACGTCTTCTCGCTTCGCGCGGACACGCTGAGCACGTGCTTCGGCCGCTGCGCTCCCCGATTCCGCTTCTCCACCTCCGGGGCCTCTTCCAGCACCACGTGCGCGTTCGTGCCGCTGGCACCAAACGAGCTCACGCCGCCAACGCGCTTTCCGTCTCGCGCCGTCCAGGGGGTGTGCTGCGTGGGGATCTCCACTGGCAGCTCATTCCAGGGGATGTAGGGGTTGCCCCGCTTGAAGTGCAGATGCGAGGGGATTTCGCGGTGGTTCAAGGCGAGCACGAGCTTGATGAGACCCGCGATGCCCGCCGCGTACTCGAGGTGACCGATGTTGGTCTTCACCGAGCCGACCCGGAGCAGCTGTCCGCTCTCCCGCTTCTTCCCGAAGACGGCACCGAGGGCACGCAGCTCGATGGGATCGCCCAGCGAGGTGCCCGTGCCGTGTGCTTCCACGTAGTCCACCTGCGTCGGCTCGAGCCCCGCGTTCTCGAGGGCCTGGCGAATCACCGCCTGCTGCGCGAGTCCATTGGGCACCGTCAGGTCACTGCTGTGCCCGTCCTGGTTCGTCGCCGTGCCGCGGATGACGGCGAGGATGTTGTCCCCGTCCGCGAGGGCATCGGAGAGGCGCTTGAGCACGACGATGCCGCACCCTTCGCCTCGTCCATAACCGTCCGCGGCGGCGTCGAACGTCTTGCAGCGGCCGTCGACGGCGAGCATGCGGGCCTTGCAGGTCGTGATCGTCCCCTGGGGCGTCAGAATCAGGTTCACGCCACCCACGAGGGCCAGCGAGCTCTCACCCGAACGCAGGCTCTGACACGCGAGGTGGACCGCGACGAGCGACGAGGAACAGGCCGTGTCGACCGCGAGGCTCGGGCCCTGCAGGTCGAAGAAGTGCGACAGGCGACCGGTCGCGAACGTGAGCAGGCTGCCGGTGAGATAGGTCGCGTCGATGCTGTCGGCGCCCTTGGCTTGGATGAGCTGGGTGTAATCCCCGGTGCCGCCGCCGATGAACACACCCGTCTTGCTGCCCGCGAGGCTCTTGGGGGCGATTCCCGCGTGCTCCAGCGCCTCCCAGGCCACCTCGAGCAACAACCGGTGCTGCGGATCCAGGTTCGCCGCCGCGCGCGGAGGAATGCCGAAGAAGTAGGGGTCGAAGAGATCCGCCCCCTCCAGGAACGCGCCGTTCCGGGTGTACATCTTCCCAGGAGCGGAGGGGTCGGGATCGTAATAGGCATCGATGTCCCAACGGCTGCGCGGCACCTCCTGGACGGCGTCCACGCCTTCGCGCAGCAGCTTCCAGAACGACTCCGCATCGTTCGCCCCACCCGGGAACCGGCAGCCGATTCCGATGATGGCAACGGGCTCCGCCGTCTTCTGCTCGGGGAGCTCCTCGCCCGCGGAGCGAAGGAGCATCTTGGCCAGGCTTACGCGCTTCTCGGGGGAGAGACCGCGAACCAGCTTCTCCATGACGTCACTCATCTGAGTCCTCTCCAGGGAAAGAATGGGCGAGCGAGTGCAGCTCGGCCTCGGACAGCCGCTCCGCCTCACTCAACAGTTCGAGAATGGCGCTGTCCTCGAGGGACGGCTCCGGGTGCGACGAAACGAGCGCCGCGAGAGCCGGCACGTCCCTCGCCAGGAAATCGGTCAGCTCCGCGACGGTCGGGTACTCGAAGGCGAGCGTGGACGGGAGCTTGTGCCGCAAGCTCCTCTCCAGGTGATTCTTCAGCTCGACGGACATGAGCGAGTTCATGCCCATCTGGAAGAATCCCTGCTGGGGCGCCAGCGCCGAGGGGTCGGCCCCCAGGACACGCGCCGCCTCGCCCCGGACATGCTCCAGCAGCAGGGCGCGGCGTCTGCCCGGGGGGGCCTCCTCCAGGCGGAGCAACAACTCGGAGCGGGCGGCGCCCTCCGCGGCGGGAGCCTTCGTTGCCGCCGTCCCCGTCGAGATGTGCTCGAGCAAGGGCCGGCGCCGCCGGGCCTCTTGCAGCGGCTTGAAGCGGCTCCAGTCCACGGCCGCGACAGTCCTCTGGGTCACCCCCGCGCCGACGAGGCGCTCCAGCAGCGAGAGCGCCGCTTCGGTCGGAATCGCCTCCAGGCCCACCTGCGAGAAGAAGCGCTGGGCCTGCTCGGAACCCGCCATGCCTCCTTCGCTCCAGCGGCCCCAGTTGATGCACGTCACCGCGAGCCCCAGCGACTTGCGATGGCGGGCGAGGGCGTCGAGGAAGTGGTTCGCCGCGGCGTAGGCGGCCATTCCCTGAGCGCCCCACACGGACGACGCGGAAGAGAACAAGACGAAGCAGTGGAGCGGCAGATCCCGGGTGAGCTCGTGCAGCATCCACGCGCCCATGGCCTTGGGGTGGAACACCGAGGAGAGGACCTCCGGACCGGTGTCCATCAACGGGCGGTGCGCCGAAACGCCCGCGGCGTGGAAGATGCCCACGAGCGGAACCGGGCCGCGTCGGAGCTCCTCGATGAGCGCGCGAACCTGCGCCGGCTCGCCGACGTCGCACCGGATACTCCGGACCGAGACACCCTGCGCCTGGAGCTCCCGAATCACCTTGACCTGACGTGCGGCGTGGCTGTCGCTGGGGAGAGCGTCCCATTGGCTCTGCTCGGGAAGCCCGGTGCGTCCAGCCAGGACGAGGTGGCGGACACCTCGCGCCGCCAGCCACCGTGCGACCTGCAGACCGAGGCCGCCCAGTCCGCCGGTGATGAGGTAGGCCCCGTCGGTGTGCCAGGTGAGCTCGCCCGCCGGGGGTAGCTCGCCATGCATCAAGCGGGCCACGTGCCGCTTCTGCCCGCGGTACGCAATCTGGTCCTCGCCATCGGGTGCCCACAGCTCTTCACACAGCGCCTCGACCTCGCCCGCGTTCCCCTCTGGAGAGAGGTCCACGAGCCCGCCCCACAGCTCCGGGTGCTCCAGCGCGAGCACGCGGCCCGCGCCCCACAGCGGCGCTTGCGCGACGGACACCGCGTCCGAGCCCACGGCCTGAGCGCCCCGCGTCACCAGCCACAGCCGCGTGTTCGCGTTCATCCCCCGGCCCAGGCGCTGCACCAACGACAGCAGACTTCCGCAGCCAAGCCGCAGCGCCTCGTCCAGCGCCGTCCCGCCCGGTGCCGCGCCGCCGCCAAAGTCCAGGTTCCAGAGGTGCACCACGCCCCGGAAGGGGCCGCTTCCATCTCCCGTCAGCCGGTCGATGACGCGCTGCCAATCCGCGGGGTCCGCTGGATTGACGCTCTCCTGGTCAGGCCCCCGCGCCTTGTCGCCCAGGCCCGCGTGGAGCACCGTGCAGCGCTCGCCTCGCGCCCGCAGCCGTGCGGCCAGGGCCTCGCCCACGCCCGTGCGGTCAGAGAGAAGCAGCCACCGTCCAGGGGCCGCGCCCTTCCGCTCTCCGTCGCGCCCCGCCGCGCGCGCCTTCTCTGGCCACGACACCTCGTAGACCCACTCGCGCGACGCGAGCGGAGCCAGACTCTCCAGTTCCGCGTCCTCGGAGGGCGCCGCCCAGGCCCCTCCGCTCTCGAACGCCGCGAGCGGTGTCAGGGCTTCGAGCTTCGCGCGATTCACCCGGGCCAGGTAGGGCCCACCGGCATAGTCGTCCTTCTGGGCGACCAGCAGCGCGTAGCTCATCAGTCCCTTCTCGAGTGCCTTGCCGAAGTTGCGCATGGCATCGAAGTTCCGTCTCACCAGGTCGCTCAGCTTGAAGCGCTGAGCGACGAGCTCAAGGTGGCGATCGAACCCGGGGTCATCGAGGAAGTTGGCGGCTTCGCGGCTGATGTCGATGCTCTCCACCACGCGGAAGTGGTGGCGGGCCAGCAGCTCCGCCCATTCCTCGGCGTTGATGTTGTACGAGGCCGTCTCCTCGACGTTGATCGCCGACGCGCCGTTGGCGATGAAGTCCGCGAGGAGCAGGAACCCACCGTTCAGGAGACTTCGAGAGAGGTTCGAGAACAGCGCGTTCTTGTCGGCGACGTGAGTGGCGACCTCGAACCCGAAGGCCACGTCGTAGCGGTCCGGGAAGGCATCCTTCGCACTGTCTCGCGCGAAGACCCGGACACGGTCCTGGAGCCCACGCGCCCGCACGCGCTCCACGTCGATGGCCGCCTGCTCCGCCGAGATGGTGTAGCCATGCAGCGTCAGGTGCGGGAACTTCCGGGCGAGCGAGATGAGGTCGGAGGCGTACCCGCATCCGAAGTCGAGCACCTTGCGCACGGAAGACCAGCGGACTCCACGGAACAGCACCGACCGCAGCCCGCGCTGCCCGTCGAGCAGCACCTCCGTGTGCTCCGGCCGCTCCGAGAGCCCGTAGACGCTCATGAGCCAGGAGAAGCCCGGCACGGGCTGCCGCTGGATGCCAAAGGTCAGGTAGACCTCATCCGGCGCCAGCACCCGCTCCCGCTCCACGGAGTCGTCGTAGAAGCGCGAGGGCGTTCCATCGGCGTGCTCGGGCTCCGCCGCTTCGGGATGCGCGTTGGCCACCAGGGCCACGGTGTCTTCCTCGCGGGAAGTGGACGGCCCCGCCGCGAGACGAGGACCTGCTCGCCGTGGCTCCAGCCAGAAGCGTGAGCGCTGCCAGGGATAGGAGGGAAGGAGCGTGCACTGGCCGCGCTCGGAATGGAGCGCCCGCCAGTCGATGGGATGCCCCGCCGTGTGCAGGGCCCCGAGGGACTGCAGCAGGACCTCCAGCTCGCCCTCGTCCCGCCGCAGCGAGGGCAACACGAGGCCCTCCTGCTTGGAAGCGTGGGAGATCCTCTCGATGGACTGCAACAGGATGGGATGCGGGCTGAGCTCCAGGAAGACGTGGTGCTGACCCGCCAGGAGCTGCTGGATGACAGGCGAGAACAGCACCGGCTCACGGAGGTTCCGCTGCCAGTAGGCGGCATCCCAGTCCATCCCATCGGTCGCGCCGCCCGTGACGGTGGAGTACACGGGCAGGCTCGCCGCCTTGGGATGCACCTCCTCGAGCACGCCTCGCAGCTCGGAGAGCAGGGGCTCCACCTGGGGGGAGTGGGAGGCGACATCCACCTTGATGCCGCGGCAGAAGACGTTCCGCTGCTGCAAGCGGGCCATGACCTCCTGCAACGCGTCCGGATCGCCCGCCAGCACCGTGGTCGTCGGGCCGTTGCTCGCCGCGATGGACAGGCGGGCCTCGAAGCCGGCCAGGGCACTCCGAGCCTGGGAGAGGGAAAGCTCCACGAGCGCCATGGCGCCCTTGCCACGGATGCGTCGCAGCAGCACGCTCCGGCGGCAGATGACCCGGGTGGCATCCTCCAGGCTGAGAACGCCGGCCACGTAGGCGGCGGCCACCTCGCCCATGCTGTGCCCCACCACCGCATCGGGCTCGATGCCCCAGGCGCGCCACTGCGCCGCGAGCGCCACCTCGATGGCGAACAGCGTCGGCTGGATGACGTCGATGTCTCCCATCCGGGACGACGCCTCGTCCGCGTTGAGTTGTTCCAGCAGGGACCAGTCCACATGGGCCCGCATGGCCCGGTCACACGCCTCCAGCGTGGAGCGGAACACCGGTGAAACGCGGAGCAGCTCCCGGGCCATGCCGGGCCACTGGGAGCCCTGACCGGGGAACACGAACACCACCTTCGGCCGGCGGTGCGAGGCTTCGCGGTAGGAGACCGCCGGGCGGGGCTCGCCTCGGAGGAAGGCACCCAGATGGTCCGCGAGCTCCTCGTGCGTGCGTCCGACCACGGTCAGGCGGTGCTCGTAGTGGCCGCGCCGCGCGCTGGCCGTGTAGCAGATGTCCTCGAGTCGCGGACGGGCACCCGGCCCTCCCGTCGTCAGGAAGGCCTGATACGCGCGCGCGAGGTGTTGGAGCACCTGCTCGCCGCGCGCCGACAGCGGCAACAGGTATGCAGGCCGCGCGGGTGCGTCCTCCGGGCTCCGCCGCGCCTGCTCCGGCGCCTCTTCGATGACGAGATGCGCGTTGATGCCACTCAGGCCGAACGAGCTGATGCCCGCCACGCGCTTGCCGGACCCGGCCTCCCAGGATTGCAACCGGGTGGGAACGGTGAGCGGCAGCTCATGCCAGGGGATGGCCGTCGTGGGCTTCGCCAGATGGAGGTGGGGCGGAATCTCCCGGTGCTGGAGCATCAGCACCACCTTGATGAGCCCCGCGATTCCAGCCGCCGCCTCCAGGTGCCCGACGTTCGTCTTGACGGAACCCAGGGAGAGCGGCTGCGACCGGTCTCTTCCGGGCTCGAACACCTTCTGCAGCGCGCGGATTTCAATCGGGTCGCCCAGCGGGGTGCCCGTCCCGTGGGCCTCGATGTAGCCCACCTGCGTGGGCTCCACGCCGGCGCTGGCGAGCGCCCTGCGAATCACCGCTTCCTGCGCCGGCCCACTGGGGACCGTCAGCCCGCCGCTGGGGCCGTCATGGTTGACGGCGCCTCCGCGGATGACGGCCAGCACGGGGTCTCCGTCAGCGATGGCATCGGAGAGTCGCTTGAGAATCACGACGCCGCAGCCCTCGCCACGCACGTAGCCGTCAGCGGAGGCATCGAAGGTCTTGCAGCGCCCCGTCGGTGACTGTGAGCGGAGCCGGGACGAGACGATGTGTCCCTCCGGCGCGAGAATCACGCTCACGCCACCCGCGATGGCCATGTTGCTCTCTCGGGCGCGCAGGCTCTGGCAGGCCAGGTGCACCGACACGAGCGACGAGGAGCACGCGGTGTTGACCGCCATGCTCGGTCCCTGGGCGCCCAGGATGTAGGAAATCCTGCCGGCCATGAAGCTGGAGTCATTGCCGAACGCCATATAGGCGTCCATCAATGCCGGGTCCCCCTGCTGCGCCTGGAGCTGGGCGTAGTCGTTGAGCATCACCCCGACGAACACACCCGTGAGGCTGTGGGTGATTCGCTCCTGGGCCTGCCCCGCGTTGGCGAGGGCCTCCCACGTCACCTCCAGCATCAACCGCTGCTGGGGATCCATGCTCGCCGCTTCCCTCGGCGAGATGCCGTAGAACCGGGCATCGAACTCGTCGAGCCGGACTCCCTTCAGGAAGCCGCCCCAGCGGGTGTACATCTTCCCCTGCGCGTCGGGATTTGGATCGTAATAGTCCTCGAGAGCCCACCGGTCTGGCGGCACCTCGATGATGGCGTCACGTCCCTCGCGCAGGAGTTCCCAGAACGCCGCCGGATCATTCCCTCCACCCGGAAAGCGGCACGCCATGCCGATGATGGCGATGGGCTCCCTCTTCTCGCGCTCGCTCGCCTCGAGCCTGGCTTGCATCTTCTCCAGCGCAACCAGGGCGCGAGCCAGACGGCCACTGTGATCCTGCTGTTCCAAGGAGCTGCTCATCTTCTTCGTGCCTCTCTCAGGAATGTCGCGGCAAGGATGTCGGAGCAGGGCTTCGGACAACGGTGGGAACTAGTTCCCGCCCATCAGCTTCTCGAGGGACGCCAGCTTCTGGTCGAGCATTGCCCCCAGCTCGTCTTGAGGGAGCTGCTCGAGCTCCGCCAGCGTCGTGTCCGGGGCTTCTCCATTCCCAGACGACTTCTCCGCTCCGGACACGAGGGGTCCCAGGGCGAAGACCTCCGTGGCCAGATGGTGGGTGAGGGACTCGATGGTGGGGTGCTCGAAGACCAGCGTGGCCGACAGGGGACGCTCGAGGCCGAGGCTGGCCTGAAGGCGGTTCCGCAGCTCGACGGCCATGAGCGAGTCCAGACCCGAATCGAACAGCCCCTGGTTGTCTGGGATGGGCTTGGAGGCATCCAGCCCCAGCACCTGGGCGACCTGATGATGGACGTGCTCGAGCAGGGTCTCCTGCTGCCGGTGGCGCGGCAGGCCCTTCAAACGCTCCAGCATCGGAGTCACCGTCGCGCGGGGCCTCCCCGCCCGCGCCTCGTCGATGGGCTGCTCCAGGAGCTTCGAGGCGCCCGCGTCTCCGAAGCGCTGGACGTACTTCGTCCACTCGATGGGCAACACCGCCACCTGCGCCGAGGCCGCCTCGAGCACCCACCCCAGCAGCTCCAGGCCCTGCTCCGGTTCGATCCAATCGAACCAGCGCCGCTGCTCAGGCACATGGAGCGAGGCCGCCATTCCGCCGCCGCTCCAGGGTCCCCAGTTGATGCTCACCGCCGGGAGCCCGAGTGCCCGCCGGTGGTGTGCGAGCGCATCCATGAACGCGTTCGCCGCGGCGTAGTTGGCCTGCCCGGCGGCCCCCAGCAGCGAGGCCGAGGAAGAGAACAGGACGAAGAAGTCCAGCTCCAGGTCCTTCGTCTGGTGGTGCAGGTTCCAGCTGCCCTGCTGCTTGGGCGCGAGCACGCGCTCGAAGCGGGGCCAGTCCTGCTGGAGGAGCATGCCGTCCTCCACCACGCCGGCGACGTGCATCACGCCGCGCAGCGGAGGTCCGCTCCGGGCGATGGTGGCCAGCACCCGCGCGACATCGTCGGCTCGCGAGACGTCACCCTGCACCCACTGGATGTTCGCGCCGGCCTCCCGTAGCGACCGCAACGCGTCCCGCGCCGCGTCGCTGGCCTCCTTGCGCCCCATCAACACCAGGTGCCGCGCCCCACGCTCGACCATCCACCGAGCCACGTGAAGGCCGATGGCCCCCAGTCCGCCCGTGAGCAGGTAGCTCGCATCCTGCCGGAAACGTGAAGCCGAAGGCCGAGCGTCCAGGCCCGTGCACCGCACGAGGCGAGCGACATACCGCCGTCCGTTCCGATAGGCGACCTGCTCGCCGTCCGGAGCACGGAGGAACTCCTCGGTCAGCAGCGCGAGATCGCTCTCGCGCGGGCCGGAATCGAGGTCCAGGAGCGCCCCCCAGAGATCCGGGTGCTCCGTCGCAAGGGTGCGACCAAAGCCCCACAGCGCCGAATGCGTCAACGCTGGCACGAAACGCTCATGGCCCGTGCGCTGCGTGCCACGTGTCACCACCCAGAGGCGCGGGGGGACCGCGGCCCCGGTCCTTCCGAGGGCCTGAACCAGGTGGAGAGCACTCTTGCAGCCAACATCCCGTGCCGCCGGCTCCTCCCCTCCGCCATCGAGTCCCCACAGGTGCACGACGCCCGCGCAGGGCTGGCCGCTCGTCCCCTCGGCCTCCTGGAGCATGCGGGCGAAGTCCTCGACGCGCGCCGGGTCGAGGGTGAAGGTCCGTCCGTCACGAGCCTCATAGGCACTTCCGGGACGAGCCAACACGCAACGTGCCCCACGGGCTTCCAGGGACTTCGCGAGCGCGGCCCCGAGGCCCTCGGCATCAGCGAGCAGCACCCACGTCCCGTGAAGGGCAGCGCCCTCCGGGAGGCCACTTCGCGAGCGCGGCTCCCACCGGACCTCGTAGGCCCAGTCATTCCCCGTCCCGACCATCCGCCGCAGCGCCGAACGACTCACCCGCTGGAACCGGAGCCCCTCCAGCTCGGCGCACACCGCGCCGGCCTCATCAAGGAGGCGCACGTTCCCGGTCAACGTCCCCTCGGCCATGGGCTGTTGAGGCTGCAGCGAGACGTGGCTCCAGCACGCCGTCCCCGGCGCACGCCAGACCGTGAGCCGCCTCAACCCGACGGGCAGGTAGAGCATGTCCTCGGAGGCACGTGCGTCTTCCTCGAGACGCACGGCACCACAGAGCTGGAGGCAGGCATCGAGCAGCGCCGGATGGATGGAAGCCACCACCTCGTCCGAGGCCAGGCTCTCGGGGAGCTGAATCCGTCCCAACGCCTCCCCACGGCCGAGGCGTACGCGCTCGACACCGCGGAAGCCCGGCCCGTAGCTGATGCCCCGCGCCTGGAAGTACTCGTAGAGCGTCGCCGCCGGTACCTCCTGGGCGCACCGTGCCAGCAACCCGTCGAGCGAGAGGGGCTCGGGCGCGGCGATGCTCTGCTGGGCCTTGAGGAGCGTCCCCGCCGCGTGCAGCCTCCAGGCGTCGCCCCGCGCGCTGAAGAGCTGGAAGGCGAGCGTGTCATCGCCTCGCGGCGTGAGGATGAGCTGGAGGGTTCGAACCTCGTCACCGTGCAGGACGAGCGCCTCATGGATGAGCAGCTCTTCCACCGCATGAGCGCCAGCACCGAAAAGCTCGGTGGCCGCGGCCCGCGCCATCTCCATGTAGACGGTGGCGGGTAGCACCGCCGCGCCATGCACTCGATGGTCCTCGAGGAACGCCAGCGCGCCGGTGCTCACCGAGGACTCGAAGACCGTCTCCTTGAGGACCGGCGACGAGATGCGCCGCCCCAGCAGGCGATGGGTGCCAGCACCCGCGGTTGCGGCGCGCTCGGGCCCGCGAGGTCGCTCGACCCAGTAGCGCTCGCGCTGGAAGGGATAGGTGGGCAGCGAGGTGCGGCGCCACGCGCAGTCCTTGTCGAACCCCGCCCAGTCCACCTCCACGCCTCGGACGTACAGCCTCGCCAGGCTGCCCAGCATCTGCTCCCAGTCGCTGCTGCCCTGCCTCAGGCTTCCCACCCACTGCGCCTCTGCCTGCCCCAGGTACCTCTTGCCCATCCCCACCAGCGTCGGCTTCGGCCCCACCTCCAGGAAGACGCGGTACCCCTTCTCGTACAGCCCCTTCAGCCCCTCCCAG
>NZ_JABBJJ010000397.1 GCF_012933655.1 Pyxidicoccus fallax
CCGCCCGCCCTCCGGACGGCCGCGCTACTGCACGGTGACGACGATTTCCTCCGAGTGGAACACCGTGCCCTCGCACGAGGCGACGCCGGTGCACTCCAGCAGCGTGCCGGGCGCGCTCCCGCTCAGCGTCAGCAGGTGGTTGGCCACGGGCGTGCCGGCGGGCACGGTGAAGGACACGCGCGCCGCGTCCTGCGTGAGGGGGATGTTGGCGGCGGCCGAGCCCCCCTCGCGCAGCAGGGTGGCGTTGACGGAAGCGGGTACCTCCCCGGCGGGCTGCCATTGGTACGTGTACGTCTGGCCACGTGTCAGCCGGTCGGCGTCGCCCGCGCCCTGGAAGGCCAGCCGGCGCTTGGCCTTGCCTCCCCGCAGGACGAGCGAGACGGTCGCCGAGCCATCCTGGAGGACGACGCGCGCGTCCTCGGTGGGCTCCTGGCCCCAGACGTTGGGGTCGAAGTCGAGGAAGGCCCGCGTGGGCACGCACACGCCCCGGCCGGCGGTGTCATCGATGCCGCCCGGCTCCAGGCGCATGGGCGCGCCGTTGAAGGTGGCGGTGACGCCCTCCCCCAGCCGGGTGCAACGGTCGTCCTGCGCGAGGGAGAAGGTGACGGTGAAGCGGTGGGAACCCTCGGGCTCCACGCCCTCGAAGTAGTCCACGTCCGTCAGCGACCAGGTGAGCGTGCGGTCCGCCAGCGCGGCGAGGCCCACCGTCTCGGATTCGAGGTCGCGGCCACAGCCCGCCAGCAGGGTGAGCGCGACGAGCGCGGCGGGCCGCGCGCCGCGGAAGAACCGGGAAGAGAAGAGGTGCATGACGGGGCGTACCCTATACCCGCCGGTAGCGGGTTTCAGCGGGCGAGCGCCCCGTCCCGAAAGACTCCCGCCCCGAGCCGCGCGGAGCCGGTGACGCGCGCTCGCACCCACGGAGCGTCCCGCGGGAGTGGCCGGGAGCTCGCGCCGGGCAGACGGCCTTTCACGACCGCCCGCACCAGGCGCCAGTGCTTCAGGGGAGTGGCCGGGAGCTCGTGCCGGGCAGGCGGCCTTCACGACCGCCCGCGCCAGGCGCCCCGGCTCCGGGACCTCAGTAGTACCGCTTGCGCTTGCTGCTGGGGAGGATGCCCAGCACCTCGCGGTACTTGGCCACCGTGCGGCGGGCAATCTCGGTGCCCTGCGCGCGCAGCAGCTCGACAATCTTCTGGTCCGAGTACGGGTTGCGCGGGTCTTCCTGCGACACGAGCTGCTTGATGTGGTGCTTCACCGCCTCGCTCGCCGTGTCCTCTCCGGAGACGCGGGCGATGGACGAGTTGAAGAAGTACTTCAGCTCGAAGATGCCCTGCGGCGTGTGCACGTACTTGCTGGTGGTGACGCGGCTCACCGTGGACTCGTGCATGCCGATGTCCTCGGCCACGTCCCGGAGGATGAGCGGCTTGAGGTGGGCGATGCCCTTGTCGAAGAAGTCCCGCTGGAACTTCACGATGCTCTCGGTGACCTTGTAGATGGTCCGCTGCCGCTGGTGGATGGAGCGGATGAGCCACATCGCGCTGCGCAGCTTGTCCTGGATGAAGTCCTTCGTCTGGCCGGGGCCCACCGCGCCCGTCTTCAGCGCGTTCCGGTAGGTGCCGGAGATGCGCAGCTTCGACAGGCCGTCGTCGTTGAGCACCACGGTGTAGTCGTCGCCCATCTTGTAGACGAAGACGTCGGGGGTGATGTACTGCGCGTCGTCCCCGCTGAAGTTGCGGCCCGGCTTCGGGTCCAGCTTGGGCAGCAGCTTCACCGCCTCCACCACCTCCTCCATGGGGACCTTCAGGTCCTTGGCGATGGCGGGCAGGTTCTTGGACTCCAGGTACTTCATGTGGCGCTTGATGATGAGGCCCAGCAGGGCCGCGCCCTTCTCCTTCATCCCCTGCAGCTGGATGAGCAGGCACTCCTGCAAGTCGCGGGCGCCGCAGCCGCGCGGCTCCAGCATCTGGATGCGGCGCAGGGTGCGCTCCGCCACGTGCATGGGCACGTCGGCCTCGTTGGCCAGGCGGATGAGCGGATCTCCATCCACTTCCGGCAGCTTGAGGTAGCCGTCGTCATCCAGGTTGCCGAGGATGAGCATGGCGATACGCCGCTCGGCGTCGTTCAGGCGCAGCGTGCCCAGCTGCTCCTGGAGGTGGTCGACCAGGTCCTCCTTCTTGACGAGGTTGGCCTCGAACGACGGCAGGTCGTCCGTGGCCACGTTGCCCTTGTTGGAGGCGGTGGTCGGCTCGTTGAACTGGTAGCTGTTGAGATACTGCTCCCAGTCGATTTCCGGCGGGCCCTCGCCGTCCGCCTTGAACTCCGGCGCGTTCTCCGCCGTCGCGGCGGGCAGCTCCACGTCCCGGGGAATCTCGACGTTGTCGGCCTCCAGCGAGGCCTCGCCCGGCTCCTTGTCGGATACATCGCCAAGCGCCTGCTCGTCCGGCTGCTCGAGGAGGGGGTTCTGCTCCATCTCCTCCCGGACCTGCTCGAGCAGCTCCATGCGCGAGAGCTGGAGCAGCTTGATGGCCTGCTGCAGCTGCGGCGTCATCACCAGCTGCTGCGCAAGCTTCAGGCTTTGTTTGAGTTCCATCGCCATGAGGACGCTGTCTCCCGTTTGATGCGGACCCTTATAAAATGAGGCCGCAATCAAAGACCGTGCCAACGTAACAAGACTGGCTGACTTCGTCTAGTGGCGTGAAGGTGGTTTCCTGCCTACACCGCTCAAATTCTGCAAGGAAACCAACAACTTACACCCACTCAGCGTGACACGGCCGTGTCGGGCAGACAACGCAAAAGCGGGGCCAACCCATCCTAGTCACTCGGTTGGCTGCTGGCCAGTCGTCCCTAGAGCGCTTGTTGCAGGCGGAACCGCTCTCCCAGGTAGACGGCGCGCGCGCGCGGGGAGGCGGCAATCTGGGCGGGCGTGCCCTCTTCGAGAATCTGTCCCTGTGCGATGATGTAGGCGCGGTCGCAGATACCGAGGGTGTCCTGGACGTTGTGGTCGGTGATGAGGACGCCGAGGCCGCGCTCGCGCAGGAGGAAGATCTGCCGCTGGAGGTCGCCCACGTTGATGGGGTCCACGCCGGCGAAGGGCTCGTCGAAGAGGATGAAGCGGGGCTGGGGGATGAGGCTGCGGGCAATCTCGGCGCGGCGGCGCTCGCCGCCGGAGAGCGTCTCGCCCAGCGATTCAGCGACGTGGGAGAGGCCGAACTCCTCCATGAGGGCGTCGGCGCGCTGCTCGCGGGTGCGCTTGTCGAGGTCCTTCTGGAGCTCCAGCACGGACAGGAAGTTGTCGCGCACGGTGAGCTTGCGGAAGACGGAGGCCTCCTGGGGGAGGTAGCCCACGCCCCTGCGGGCGCGGCGGTGCATGGGCATGTCGGTGAGGTCCTCGTCGCCCACGCGCACGCGGCCGGCGTCGGGCGTCACCAGGCCCACCACCATGTTGAAGCTCGTCGTCTTTCCGGCGCCGTTGGGCCCGAGCAGGCCCACCACTTCGCCCGGGGACACGCTGAAGGACACGCCCCGCACCACCTTGCGGCCGCGGAAGGTCTTCTCCAGGCCCTCGGCCATCAGCTTCGCGCTCACTTCGACGTGCCTCCATCGGCGGGCGCCGGCTGCGCCGCCGGCGTCTTCGGGGCCGCGGGGGGCTGGGCCGGAGAGCGTGCGGGAGTGCCCGTGCCCCTCCGGCGCGGCGCCGGGGTGTCGGAGGGGGGCGGCTCGAAGATGATGACGGCGTTCTCCACTTCGAGCCTCTCGCTCCCCAGGGTGAGGCGCACCTTCGTCCCACGCATGTACGTGGTCCCCTGGCGGGCCTCGGGTGAGCCGGTGACCACCAACACGCCGCTGGGCACGTCGTATTCGGCGCGCTCGCCGCGGGCCATGCGGTCGCCGTCCTGCGCCTGCACGCTCCCCGTGCACACCACGCGCGTCACCTCGCGGGGCTGGGTGTAGTAGGCGATGCTCTTGTCGCAGCGCAGGTCCAGCGTGCGGTGCGTGGCCCTCACATTGCCCGTGAGGACGGCCTGGGTCTTCTCGCCGGTGATGAGGTCGGCCTTGATCTGCACCTGGCCCGGTGACTGGGCCGGAGGCGCCAGCGTGCCGGGGGCGCCCGCGGCGGGCGGCGTGCCCGCGTCCGTGGGGGCCGCGCCGGCGGCCGGGACGGGTTGGGCGACGAAGAAGGCCATCACGAGGAACTCAATCACTCTGCCGCTCCCAGCACGGTTTCCACCGAGCCCGCGAAGATGAACGTCTCATCCGGGAAGGACAGCTCGAAGCGGTCCGCCCGCATGCGGTAGTCCGGTCCCGTCACCGTCACGCCCTCGTTTCCATGGGCCCGCTGGGTGTTGGCGTCGTACGTCAGCCGGGGCGTGCGGGCCACCATGCCATCCCCGGTCTTGATGACCACCCCACCCGACCCCACGACCTGCTTGGACGTGAGGTTGCCCTCCATATTCGGAGCGCTCACCTCCACCCCGCCGGACGCCCCCGGAGGAGCCCCCTCGGAGAGCTTGCCGGGTGGGAGCTTGAGCGTGGCGTTGGTCCCCTGCACGTCCCCCCCGGCGCGCTGGTACGTCAGGCGCTCGGCGGTGCCGGAGAGGCTGAGCCGCTCCCCCTCGAAGGAGTTCATGCGCGCGCCGTACAGAACGACCTGAGGCGGCGGGTCTTCCGGCTGCTGCGGCCCCGGGGCACGGCGGGGCGAGCAGCCGGCGAAGGCGGCGACGAGGACGACGAGGCTGGCGGACAGGCGTGACACGGGGCCCTCCTTATCACCGGGCCGCGGCCTTCGCCGCCTCCGGAAGCGGTGAAGGTGCGGCGGTGGGCGGACGCGTCTTCCACCGCTGGTGCATCCACACCCACTGCTCGGGTGTACGGCGGATGGCGGCTTCGATGCGCAGGGACAGGGCCGCGGTCAGCTCCAGGGCCGCGGCCTCGCGGTCTTCAACCTGTGGCACCGGCACCTCTTCCATGGAAAGGCGGTAGCCCTCGCCGTCGCGGTGGCAGAAGCCCGTCACCACGGCGGCGCCGGTGCGGATGGCGAGGTCCGCCGCGGCGCGGGGCGTGGCGGCGAGCTGGCCGAAGAAGGGCACGAAGAGCGACTGCACCTTCGTGTCCTGGTCGATGAGGATGCCGAGGATTTCGCCGCTCCGCAGGGCGCGCAGCATGGCCCGCGCGGCGCCCTCCTGGCCGCGCCAGATGCTGCGCACACCGCCCCGCTCGCGGAAGCGGCCCACCAGCTCCGTGAGGCGCGGGTCGGTGGTCTCCTTGGCGATGCTCTGGCTGGGGTAGCCCGCGCGGGCCACCCGCCGGGCGAGCAGCTCCCAGTTGCCCACGTGGCCTGACACGAAGAC
Source organism: Pyxidicoccus fallax (assembly GCF_012933655.1). Taxonomy (GTDB): domain Bacteria; phylum Myxococcota; class Myxococcia; order Myxococcales; family Myxococcaceae; genus Myxococcus; species Myxococcus fallax. The sequence continues at coordinate 5,346 of NZ_JABBJJ010000397.1, forward strand.
GACGCCGCGGCCCCGGGCCAGGGCGGTCTCCAGCACGCGGCGGTCCTCCTCCGGCCAGGCCACCAGGCGCTCCAGCCCCTGGTCCAGGGCGCCGGTGCAGGCCACCTCCATCGCGGCGGCGCCCAGGTGCCGGAAGGCGGCGCGGCCCAGCTCGTGCCGCTCCGCGTCGGACTTCTCCGGGAAGGCCACGGCGAGGGACTTGAGGGCCTTGCGCCGCTCACCTCCGGCCAGGGTGTAGGCCAGAGAGCCCAGGCGCGCGCCCAGAGTCCGGGCCACCCCCAGGGGGAGAGGTTGGAGGAGTAACAGCACTCCGCGAATGAGCAGGTAGCGGAGGAAACGTTTGAGGCGCTTTGCTAAGGGAGGACGCTCCACAGGGCGTTCAATATCCCATGCGCGAATACAACTTCGACGGGCTCGTCGGTCCCACCCACAATTACGGCGGTCTCTCGCCCGGCAACCTGGCGTCTCAGAGCCACGGGGGAGAGCCGAGCCACCCCCGGGAGGCGGCGCTCCAGGGCCTGGAGAAGATGCGCTTCGTGTCCGGCCTGGGCGTCGGGCAGGCGGTGCTGCCGCCCCAGCCGCGCCCGTCGCTGCGCGCCCTGAGGGCGCTGGGCTTCACGGGCACGGACGAGGAAATCATCACCCGCGCCGCGCGCGAGGCGGAGCACCTGCTGCGGCTGACGTCGAGCGCGTCCGCGATGTGGACGGCCAACGCCGCCACGGTGGCGCCGAGCTCGGACACGGCGGACGGCCGCGTGCACCTGACACCGGCGAACCTGTCGCAGATGTACCACCGGGCCATTGAAGCGGAGACGACGTACGCGGTGCTGCGCGCCATCTTCGCGGACACGCGGCACTTCACGGTGCACGCGCCGCTGCCGGGCAGCAGCCACTTCGCGGACGAGGGCGCGGCGAACCACACGCGGCTGGCGACGCCGGGGCATGCGGGCGTGCACCTGCTGGCGTGGGGCCGCAGCGCGTGGCAGGACGTGCCGGGTCCCAAGCGCTTCCCGGCGCGGCAGACGCTGGAGGCGAGCCAGTCGCTGGCGCGGTTGCACCAGCTGGACGCGAAGCAGGTGCTCTTCCCGCAGCAGCATCCGGAGGGCATCGACGCGGGGGCGTTCCACACGGACGTCATGGCGGTGGGCAACGAGCGGTTCCTGATGCTGCACGAGCTGGCCTTCGTGGACCACGCGGGGCTGCTGCAGATGCTGCGCGAGAAGCTGGGGCCGGAGTTCCGCGCGGTGGTGGCCACGAGCGCGGAGCTGCCGCCGAAGGACGCGGTGAAGTCGTACCCGTTCAACTCGCAGGTGCTGACGCTGCCGGACGGCACCATGGCGATTGTCGCGCCGATTGAAGCGCAGGAGACGCCCGCGGCACGCCAGTTCCTGGAGCGCGTGGTGGCGGAGGACACGCCGGTGAAGGCGGTGCACTACCTGGACGTGCGCCAGTCGATGAACAACGGCGGTGGCCCGGCGTGCCTGCGGCAGCGGGTGTGGCTGACGGACGCGGAGCGCAAGGCGATCACCGCGGACGTCTTCTACACGCCCGCGCTGCACGACTCGCTGGCCGCCTGGGTGCGCCGGCACTACCGCGAGGTGCTGCGCCCCAAGGACCTCCAGGACCCGCAGCTCGTGCGCGAGACGATGACGGCGCTGGACGAGCTGACGCGCATCCTCAAGCTGGGGAACGTGTACGACTTCCAGCACTGAGGCCTTCCTGCCTCCCTGCCCTACCGACGGGCCAGGAAGCCCCCGGTGGGCGGGAATGGCCACGGGAGGACCGTGCGTCGTCTTCGTACGATGGTCTTACCCGGCGGGGGTAACCACCTTCTCTGACAAGGAGGTGACAGTTCCCCCATGATTCCGGAATCCATCCAGCATTACCTCCGGCGACACGGCGTGCGCTTCGAGCGGTATTGGCACCCTCGCGCCGTCACCGCCCAGGAGCTGGCCCAGGCACTCCACGTCTCCGGCTGGCGCGTGGCCAAGTCCGTCATCGTCCTGGCGGACCGGCAGCCCTGGATTTTCGTCGTGCCCGCCGCCGGCACCGTGGACCTGCGACGCGTCCGTGAAATCCTCGGCGTCCGCACCGTCCGCCTGGCCACCGAGGAGGAGTTCTCCCGCCGCTTCCCAGACTGCGAGGTGGGCGCCGAGCCCCCCTTCGGCGAGCTCTACGGTCTGCCCGTCGCCGTCGACGAGTCACTCAGCCTCACCGAGCGACTCCTCTTCCGCGCCGGCTCCCACGAGGAGGCCCTGGAGATGCGCTTCCAGGACTTCGCCACCCTCGAGTGGCCCCTGGTCGCGTCGTTCATCCAGGAGCAGCCCCGGCACCTCGCCCACATGCCCCAGCCCGAGCTGGAGTCCCACGCGCCCGCCTGACACGTCCCGGGACGCGGCTAACGCGCGTCGTCCGCCGCTTCTCCCGAGCCGCCCGTGTTGCGCAGCAGGTGCTCCAGCTCCTCGGCATTCGGGTCCTGCTGGAGTTCCTTGCGCCGGGTGTCCACCCGCGCCCGCTCCGCGGCCTCCAGCCGGGCTGCCCAGGCCTCCGCGTCCTTGCGCGCCCCGGGCGGCAACATCCGCATGCCCTCGTGCACCGAGCGCGCCGCCGCGTCATACCGGCGCAGCGACTCCTGCGTCCGCGCCACCGCGAACCAGGCGTCCGGCCCCGGCGCCAGCCGCGCCGCCGTCAGCCGCCGCTCCACCGCGCGCGACAGGAGCCCCTCGCGCTCCAGGCAGGACGCCTCCAGCGACAGGAGCCGCGCCCGCTGCGCGTAGTCCGTCAGGAAGGGCGACACCGCCTGCAGCGTGTCCTTCGCCCGCCGCGTCAGCCCCGCCTCCAGCTGCTGATGCGCCAGCGTGAAGGACAGCTCCACGTGGCCCGGGAAGCGCGCCAGCAGCCGCTCCAGCGTCTGCAGTGCCTCCTCGCGCCGCCCCTGCGCCCGCAGCACCTCCGCCCGGAGCAGGTGCGACTCCAGCGCCTCCGGCTCCAGCCGCTCCACCTCGGCGCACGCCGCCTCCGCCCCGTCCAGCTCGCGCTGCCGCAGCCGCAGCCGCGCCTCGCGCACCCACAGCGCGGCCAGACCCGGCCGGCCCTCGAAGCGCTCGCGCGCCCAGCTCGAATAGGCCCGCGCCAGCTCCAGCCGCCCCGCCGTGTTCGCCAGCGAGTCCAACAGCCGCACCGCCATCTCCGGCGCGTCCGGCGTCAGCGCGGCCACCTCCTCCACCGTGCGCGCCCGGCGAAGCGCCTCGCTCAGCAGCACCGTCGCGTCCCCGGCCTCGTGCGCCAGCCGGTACTCCAGGAAGCCCTGCGAGGGACGCCCCAGCGCCAGCAGCGCCCGCGCCGCCACCCGGTGCGCCACGGCATCGCGCGGCGCCAGGTACAGCGCGCGGTTGACGAAGGCCAGCGCCTCGCCCGCCGACTCGCGCCCGTGGGCCGCGTACGCGGAGGCCACCAGCCGGTACAGCAGGTAGTCCGAGGGGTGCCGGTCGATGAGCGCCAGCCCGCGCGAGCGCACGTCCTCCAGCGGCGCGCGCGACGCGACGAGCCCCGCCAGCTCCGCCTCCGCGTCCGCCACCGCGTGCCGCCCGGGCACCAGCGCCACCAGCCCCAGGCCCGCCAGCGCCACGCTCGCGCCCAGCAGCAGCGGTGAGGGCCTCACGCCCCCCGGCTTCCCGTCCGCACGCCCGCGCCGGGGACGCGCCACCGCGCCCAGCACCACCAGCGCCGCCACCGCGCTCGCCGGCAGCTCCAGGGCGAAGTCGAAGAGGTCATGCAGCGCCAGCCCCGCCACGCCCGCCAGCGCCGCCAGTTCCAGGGCGTCCAGCCCCTCGCGGCGCAACAGCCGCGCGAAGCCCCACGCCGCCAGGCCCAGCAACAGCAGGCCCGGCACGCCCAGCTCCACCGCCGCCTGCAGCACCGCGTTCTCCGGGTGCGTGAAGGTGTTGGGATTGGGCGCGGACTGGTAGCGCGGGAAGGCCGACTCGAAGGCACCCCGCCCCATGCCCAGCACCGGGAAGGCGCGCGCGGCCTCCGCCATCATCGGCCACAGCGACACCTTGGACTGGCGCAGCTCCTCCACGCTGTCCGCCGTGCGCGCCTCGGCCCACAGCCGGTCCGCGGCCGTGTACGCGCCCACCGCCAGCACGGCCAGCAACCCCAGCAGCGCGGCGGCGCTCCGGGCCCACACCGGCGGAGCGCGCCCCGTCGTCTCATGGCGCCTGCGCAGCAGCAGCAGCAGCGCCAGCAGTGCCTGGCCGAAGACGAAGAAGGCGATGCCGCCGCGCGACAGCGACAGCATCACGCCCAGCCCTCCGGCCGCCGCCGCCAACGCGTAGGGCAGCGCGCGCGAGCGGGGCCGCGTGGTGAGCGCCAGCCCCAGCGCCACGGTGGAGGCCAACCCGAGGAAGCCCGCGAGGTGGTTGGGGTTGCCGAAGGGCGTCACCAGCGTGGGCCGCGCGTGCACCCACGACATCAGCCCGAAGAGGCTCTTCACCCCGACGAGCGCGTGCCCCAGCCCCACCACCGCCAGGGCCGCGCCGGTGAAGGCCAGCACCGCCAGCAGCCGCACCCGCGAGCGGCGCGAGCGGCACACCTGCACCGTCGCGAGGAACGCCAGCAGGTAGGCCAGGTGCTTGGACAGCTCGCGCCAGGTGGCTGTCGGGTCCAGCGACACCGGCCGCGCGCCTTCGAGCCCCAGCGGCACCAGCGCGAACTCGCGCAGCGCCGCCGCCTCCGGGCTCAGCACGCCCAGCACACCCGCGGGCAGTGGCACCAGCTGCACCGCGCACAGCGCCGCGCCGGCCGCCAGGGGCACCGCCAGCAACGGGAAGCGCAGCGACTGGCCCTGCCGCTTCGCCCCCACCGCAGCCAGCACCGCCGCGGCACCGGAGAGCGCCATCAGCGGCCACAACAACCACGAGGCCGCGCCACCGAGCGCCAGCGGGCACAGCACGACGAGCGCCGCCAGCGCCGCTTCGGCGAGCAGGGTGAACCGGGAGGTGCCGCGGTACGAGAGGGACATGCGCGAGGCGAAAGGGGCCGCGAGTATGTCACGCCCCGCCGCGCCCGCCCGCTTCCCGCCACACTCCCGGCCGGACAGGGGCCGGGCGTGCGTGGGGCAATGTGTCAGAAGCGCAGGGCGAGCAGGGGAATCGTGGGCCGCGGCTGCCACCGGCGCGCCTGAAGTGTGGAGCGCGCGTCACGGCGGGCCTTGAGGTCGCGCAGCTCGTCCTCCAGGCGGATGCGCTCGCGTACCAGCTCCTCGCGCCGGGCCCGGGCGACACTGGATTCCTGGGAGCCCGTGATGAGTCCGGTGATGAGCAGCCCCACGCCCACCAGGTGGCCACCTCGCGGTTGGAGGCGC
>NZ_JABBJJ010000398.1 GCF_012933655.1 Pyxidicoccus fallax
GAGGAACCCCCAGCGCGGGCGGCGAACGAGGGGAGGGCTCCACCCGCGCGACGGCCCTCGGGGCCACGGGTGTCTCGGCGCGGACCGTGTCCTTGTGCCCCCTGCGCCGCACCGTCACGGCGATGGTGGTGGACTCCGCGCCCGGGGTGACGCGGTAGCGCGGCGGCGAGTCGCCGTGCGCGGCGGACAGCGTCGCGCCCTCGGCGGAGACCTCCAGCGTGTCCGAGCGGAGGCCGGACTCACCGGCCACCAGCAGCCAGCCCACCGTGCCGGAGTCCAGGGGCGTGGGCGTGAAGGCGGCGGCGAGCGGCGCGGCCTCGGGCGGATCCAACGGAATGGTGGCGTGGGTGTTGCGCGAGTCGTGGCTGGCCAGCACCTGCGCGACGCGCACGCCCGGGGGCACCTCCACCGGCACCCGGGCCCTGCCGCGGCCATCCGCGCGCACCGGCCCGAAGCGGGTGCCGCCCACCTCCACCACCACGTCGGCTCCGGCGGCGGTGGACACGTCGAGCCGCGTCTTGCCCAGCAGGGGAATCCGCAGGACGGCGGGCTCCGGCGGCGCCGTGCCGCCCTCCAGCCAGAAGGCGAGCACGGCCAGCAGCGGGTGGCGCACGTCCGGGGGCGTCCACTGGAAGGTGCGCACCTCGCCGCCCTCCACCCGGTCCTGGGTGAAGCCACCCGACGAGGCGACGCCGCGCACGGGGCCGGAGCCGGGAGGGACGTGGACCTCCACCGTCACCTGGGCGTCCTGCCCCAGCACCACCCGCTCCGGGGACCAGGACGCCGTCACCGGCGACGGGGCCGCGAGCGCCACCGGCGCGGCGAGGAGGAGCAGGAGGAGGGGCAGCGGGCGCATGCTCACGGACGTGGCATCGACTTCACCCCTCCATCCCCACCGGGTCAATCCCCGCCCGGAGTCGGCGCCTCCCCGTCCGCTCCGGAGCCAGGAGCGGACTCCGCCGGAAGGGGCTTGTCCGCCGGGCCGGTGGCCTTGGCGGTGGGCGGGCTGAAGGCCGGCTTCTCCGCCGGAGCCCCGCCCCGGCCGTGCACCAGCGTCTTGGTGTCCGTCCGGAAGGTGATGTCCACCTTGTCGCCGCGCACGGCCGTCACGAAGCCCGTGCCGAACGTGGGATGCTTGATGACCTCGTCCATCTGGAACGTTTCCTTCGGGCTGTACTGCCGCGCGTTGGCCACGTCCTTGCTGGCGAGCTGCTCCTCGAACGAGATGATGATCTTCTCCGCCTTGGCCGAGGCCGAGGAGGAGCCGCTGGAGGCGCGGGCGGCCCGCGTGGTGCTGCTGGAGGAGGGGCGATCCGTGACGCCGGGAGCGGCACGGTAGGCGTGGTCGCCGCCACAGGTGTTGCAGCGCACCCGCGCGATCTTCGTCCCCACCATCGCCAGGATGGTGTGCGCGAGGGTGAGCTTGCAGCGGGTGCAGAGCGCGTCCACCTCGCCGCCGACCTTATGAGTTGCCATGGGTTCGTCTGTTTCTCGGCCCGCGCCAGGAGCGCCGGGCATGGAAGGAAAGGGGGGCGGAACATAACGGCTTCACTCCAAGGGGAGGAAGTGTCTTCGACGCCCGCCTCCCCACCGGGCCATCGGGGGTGAGCTGCACACACCGTCTCCGCCCCCCGGCCATCACTTCCCTTGTGCGCACCCGCCGCTCACGTAAGAGTAGGTTCAAGACCGAATGACCACGCAGACCCCCAGCAACCCGGCCCCGCCTCGCGAGCCTGGAATCCTCACCCAGTCCATCTCCAGCTTCGGCAAGGGTCTCATCGACGGCGTCAGCACCCTCGGGGGCATGATGATGCTGTTGCTGGACGTGGTCCGGTGGAGCGTCCGGCCTCCCTTCCGGCTGGCCAACCTCTTCGCCCAGCTGGACTTCGTGGGCGTGGGCTCCATCTTCATCGTGTCGTTGACGGGCACGTTCACCGGCATGGTGTTCGCCCTCCAGACGTCCACCGCCTTCGCGCTCTTCGACGCGGAGAGCCTCGTGGGCCCCACGGTGGCGCTGACGCTCTCGCGCGAGCTGGCGGCGGTGTTCTCCGCGCTGATGGTCACCATGCGCGCCGGGTCCGCCATGTGCACGGAGCTGGGCACCATGCGCGTCACCGAGCAGGTGGACGCGCTGGAGACCATGGCCGTCAACCCGGTGCAGTACCTGCTGGTGCCCCGGGTGCTGGCCGGCCTGTTCATGGTGCCGGCCCTCACCATGCTCTTCCTCACCACGGGCATGGCCGGCGCCTACCTCATCGCCGTGGGGGTGCTGGGCATCTCCCCGGGCACCTTCCTGTCCCGCACCCAGCAGTGGCTCGTTCCCGGGGACATCTTCCAGGGGCTCATCAAGGGGGCCGTCTTCGGCCTCTCGGTGGCCCTCATCTGCTGCTACAAGGGCTACAACGCCTCCGGCGGCGCCAAGGGCGTGGGCCAGGCCACCACGGAGGCCATGGTGTCCAGCGCCCTGTCCATCTTCATCCTCGACTTCATCCTCGGCCTCTTGTGGCAATGACGGCCGTGTCCGACTCCAGCTCCAGGAAGAGGCCCGCCCCCGACCCGTCCTCGACGCCGATGATCGAGGTCGTGGACCTGCACAAGACCTTCGGTACGACGAAGGTGCTCACCGGCATCAACCTCAAGGTGCCCGCGGGCAGCACGTGCGTCATCCTCGGTGGCTCCGGCTCCGGCAAGACGGTGTTGATGAAGCACATGATCGGCCTGCTCAAGCCGGACAGCGGCAAGGTCATCATCGACGGGCAGGACATCGTCCCCATGGGCGTGCGCGAGCTGCAGGAGGTCCGCAACAAGTTCGGCATGGTGTTCCAGGCCGCGGCCCTCTTCGACTCCATGACGGTGTTCGAGAACGTGGCCTTCCCCCTGCGCGAGCACACGAAAGATTCCGAGGACGTCATCCGCCAGAAGGTGCGCGCCCGGCTGGACCTCATGGGCCTCAAGCCGGCGGTGGAGGCCAAGTTCCCCTCGGACCTGTCCGGCGGCATGCGCAAGCGCGTGGGCCTGGCCCGCGCCACCATCCTCGGCCCGAAGATCGTCCTCTACGACGAGCCCACCACCGGCCTGGACCCCATCACCACCGACTACGTGGACGAGATGATCCTGGCCGCGCAGGAGGGGCTGGGCGTCACCAGCGTGGTCATCAGCCACGACATCGCCTCCGCCTTCAACGTGGCGGATCAGATTGCCTTCCTCTCCAAGGGCGTCATCGTGGAGAACGGCCCCCCGGAGCAGGTCCGGGAGTCGGAGCATCCGGCCGTGAAGGTCTTCCTGCAGACGTGGTTCGGTAAGAACTAGGCCGCCTGCCGGGTGGGAGCGGGTAGGGGCCCCCCCAGGAATTTGTGGCACTCCGGATGCAAAACGTTAGAGTCGCGCCCGGCCGGTAGCCCTCGGAGTCACATCAGGTGAAGAAGCTCGTCACGCCGTTCCGTGTTGGCCTGCTGGTCATCGCCGCGGGTGCTTTTTTCGTCACCTTCATCCTGTTCGCGCAGAAGGGTGGACTGAGCGAGAGCGAGTCCCTGCGCGTCTGGGCGTACTTCCGGGATGCCTCCGGCCTCGCCGTGCGCGGCCGCGTGCAGATCGCCGGCATCCCCGTGGGAGAGATCGACGAAATCACGCTCGAGGGCACCCGGGCCAAGGTGTTCCTGCGCATCCGCAACGACGTGGACCTGCGCCAGGACGCCGTCGTCACCAAGCGCTCCGAGTCGCTCCTGGGCGACTACCTGTTGGACCTGAACCCCGGCACGGAGAGCGCGCCCAACCTGGAGAACGGTGGGCAGATCCGCCGCGTCATCGACGCCGCGGGCATGGAGGCGGTGTTCGAGTCCCTGTCGCAGATCACCTCCGACATCCAGCAGGTGACGGGCGCGCTGCGCGAGGTGCTGGGCGGAGAGAAGGGCCAGGGCTCCCTGCAGCGCATCGTGGAGAACCTGGTGCGCCTGTCGGACTCGGTGGACGCCACCGTGCGCCGCAACGCGGACCGGCTGGACTCCATCCTCGTCAACTTCGAGGGCATCTCGCAGGACGTGCGCGGCATCACCCAGAGCAACCAGGCCGACGTGGGCCGCATCGTCGACAACATCGAGTTCATCACCCGCGACGTGCGCGAGGTGCTGGCGAGCGTGAAGAACATCGTCGGCACCGGCGAGGGCGACGTGAAGGAGACGGTCGCCGGCCTGAAGCAGACGCTCAACAAGCTGGACAGCACGCTGGGCAACCTGGAGGAGATCACCCGCAAGGTGAAGGACGGCGAGGGCGCCGCGGGCGTGCTGCTGGCCGACGAGAGCGTGGGCCGCGAGGTGCGCGAGACGGTGCAGGACGTGGCCCGCTTCGCCGCCAGGCTCACCGACCTCCAGATGGAGGTGGGCATCCAGTCCACCTACCTGGCCGCGCAGGGCCGCTCGAAGAACTTCTTCTCCGCGCGCCTCATCCCCAAGCCGGACAAGTACTACCTGCTGGAGCTGGTGGACGACCCGCGCGGCACCGTGACAACCCAGGTGGTGCAGTCCAACCCGCCGTCCGAGGGGGACCCCGTCACGCAGACGCAGAAGGTGACGAAGGAGAGCCTGAAGCTCAGCCTCCAGTTCGCCAAGCGCTGGTACTTCACCACGCTGCGCGCGGGCCTCATCGAGTCCACCGGTGGCGTGGGCGCCGACCTGCACTTCTTCGAGGACACGCTCACCCTGAAGCTGGACGCCTTCAACTTCGCGGTGGACGAGCTGCGCTACCCGCGCCTGCGCGCCACGCTGCGAGCCCAGGCGTTCGACCACCTGTTCGTCGTGGCCGGCATGGACGACATCCTCAACGCCCAGCAGCGCGACCTGACGACGCAGCGGCTGATCGCCGGCCGCGACTTCTTCGTGGGCGCCGGCGTCTTCTTCACCGACGACGACCTGAAGGCGATCGTCACCCTCACGGGCATCCCCACGCCCTGAGCGCCCGCCCGCCTTCCGTTCGAAGCTTGACGGAAGGCGTGAAACGGCGTACCCGGCTACGGCACGGGGTTCCCGGGGATCGCCGTGCGTTTTTCACGGCATTCTCCCAGGAAGCTCGCATGTCCCTTCTCGTCGTCGGCTCCGTCGCTCTGGACTCCGTGGAAACGCCCTTCGGGCGCAAGGAGGACATCCTCGGCGGCTCCGCCACCTACTTCTCCACCTGCTCCTCGTTCTTCACGCCCGTGCGGGTGGTGGCGGTGGTGGGTGAGGACTTCCCCGAGCAGCACGTCAACTTCCTGCGGGGGCGGGGCATCGACCTGGAGGGGCTCACCCGGGAGTCTGGCCGCACGTTCCGCTGGAAAGGCCGCTACGGCTACGAGCTGAACGAGGCGCAGACGCTGGACACCCAGCTCAACGTCTTCCAGGCCTTCTCGCCGAAGCTGCCGGAGTCGTACCGGGACACGCCCTACGTCTTCCTCGGCAACATCCACCCGGAGCTCCAGTCGCAGGTGCTGGACCAGGTGCGCGCCCCGAAGCTGGTGGCCGCGGACACGATGAACTTCTGGATCCAGGGCAGCAAGCCGGCGCTGCTCAAGACGCTCAAGCGCGTCAACCTCCTGTTCGTCAACGACGCGGAGGCGCGGCAGCTCGCCGGGGAGCACAACGTGGTGAAGGCCGCCCGCGCCATCCTCGGCATGGGCCCCCAGCGCGTCGTCATCAAGCGCGGCGAGTACGGCGCGCTCCTCTTCGAGCAGGACCACATCTTCGCCTGCCCGGCCTTCCCCCTGGCCGAGGTGTTCGACCCCACCGGCGCCGGGGACACCTTCGCCGGCGGCTTCATGGGCACCCTGGCCACCTCGCCGGGCCCCGTGGACAATGCGCTGCTGCGCCGGGCCATGGTGATGGGCAGCGTCATGGCCTCCTTCACCGTGGAGAAGTTCAGCCTGGAGCGGCTGCGCGAAGTCACCCGCCCCGAAATCCACGCCCGCTTCGCCGAGTTCCGCAAGCTCACCCACTTCGACGACCTGGGGCCCCTGGAGCGCTGAGCGGCCAGCCCGGGGTGGGGGAGAATCACACCCTCGAACTTGACGGTGGATTCACCCCCTCCGTAGGCTGCTGATCCAGTGCCGGAAGAAGGAAGCGGGTTGAGCGAAAACCGAAAGCACACGCGGATACCGACCCAGCTTCGCTGCTGGTGCGAGGGTGACAACATCACCCTCTACGCGCGCATCACCAACCTGAGCGAGGGCGGCCTCTTCCTGCGCACGAGCACGCCCCTGGCCCGCGGGGCGCGCGCTGTCGTCCGGCTGACGCATGCCGGAGACGCGGACATCCATGCGAACGCGGTTGTCGTATGGCTTCGGGAGGAAGAGGAGCGGGCGTTCCCTCCCGGCATGGGGTTGCGCTTCGAGTCCCTGGATGGCGAAACCCTGGGACGGCTCCGGCAGATGATAGCCCAGCAGCAGCAACACCAGGTGAAGGTCGGCTGGGCCGGCTGACCCGGTCCCCCCACCGAGGCTCCCATGCGTATCGCCGTCATCTCCGACATCCACTCCAACATCGAGGCGCTCACCGAAGTGCTCCGCGTGGCGGAGCATCAGAAGGTGGATCGCTTCGTCTCACTGGGGGACATCGTCGGGTATGGGGCCTCGCCCAACCCGTGCTGTGATCTGGTCCGCTCGGTGGCGGAGGTGACGCTGCTGGGCAACCACGACGCGGCGGTGGCGGGGCGGATGGACTACTCGTACTACTACGACGCCGCCCGGCACGCGCTGGACTGGTCCGCCAACGTCCTCACGGACGAGAACATGATGTGGCTGCGGAGCCTGCCGTACACGTACCGCATTGGGGACGTGGGCTTCTGCCATGGCTCGCCCATCGACCCGAAGGCGTACGAGTACATCTTCGCGCTGGAGCAGGCGCGGGAGCTGACGCCCTACGTGGCGGAGCTGCCCGAGGTGACGTTCATCGGGCACAGCCACCTGTGCCGCGCCTTCGCCATCGGCAATGGCGAGGTGAACGACGTGGTGGCCCAGAAGTTCGGCATCCGGAAGGGCTACAAGTACATCATCTCCGTGGGCAGCGTGGGCCAGCCGCGCGACTACGACAACCGGGCCTGCTTCGTCATCTGCGACACCGACGCGCGCACGGTGGAGTACGTCCGCGTGGAGTACGACATCGAGACGTCCGCCCAGAAGATCTTCGACGCGGACCTGGCACTCAACTTCGGCAAGCGCCTGTTCCTCGGGGTGTAGGGCGCCGCGCACAAAAGTCGGCACAGGCGCGGGGAAATGAAATAAACCCGCACCGTGCGCACCCAGGTCCTTCGAGCCACCCTCCGGCCCTTCGTGGGCATCGCCGCGGCCGCGCTGCTCGCGCTGGCCCCGTCGGCCTGCCGCCGCGACTCGGGCCCTTCCGCTGATTACGAAGAAGCGTCGCGCCGCTTCAGCACCCTGTACGCGCAGAAGCTGGATGGCGCCTTCCTCGACCCGCAGATTGGGGAAATCGAGGCGCAGTTGCAGCGCGTGCCGGCGGACAGCCTGGATGCCCAGGGCGCCCGGGAGCTGCTCCAGCGCATCCGGGAGGGCCGCAAGCGCATGCAGCAGGACGCTGACGCCCGGGAGAAGGCCATCGCCACCGCCCGCGAGGTGCCTCCGGTGACGTCCGGCGCGTTCGAGGACGCCACGCGCGAGCAGACTCCGCCCCCGGCCGAAGAGGTTCCGGACGCCGGCCCCCCGGACGCGGGGTCCACCGGCCCCCAGGCGGGCACCCCTGCCTCCGAGCTGGTCGCCGGCTTCCGGGGCTGCTTCCGGCGCGACGCACCCATCCAGGTGGAAGGGCGGGGAGTGCGGGAGACCTGGGAGCTCGCCGACCGCACGTCTTGCCGCCTGGAGTACCCCGGGCATGTGGACGTGGTGCTGCTCATCGAAGAGGGAAAGGTGCTGACGCTGTTACCGAAGAGCGCCGTTCGCACCGTGACAGTCACGGCGGATGGCGGCCCGGCGCCCACCCCCGCGGCGGACGCCGGCCGTTAATACACCCAGCCTTTCTTCCGCCGCGCCGGCCCGCCCGCGCGGCGACTCCTCGCGACCTCTTGCGCGGTACGAAGCCGAATGAACGAACAGACCTTCATGAAGTTGATGCAGTTGTTGCCCAAGTCGGCCCTCTCCACCGTCGTCGGCATGGCCACGCGCCTGCCGGCTCCGGCGCCCGTGCACCGCATGGCGATGAAGGCCTTCGCCAAGGCGTACAACGTGGACATGGAGGAGGCCGAGCACGCGCTCGAGCGCTACCCCACCTTCGCCGAGTTCTTCACCCGCGGCCTCAAGCCGGGCCTGCGCCCCATCGACCCGGGCGAGAAGGTGGTGGTGTCCCCCGTGGACGGCCGCGTGTCCCAGGTGGGCTACTCGGACCAGGGCCGGTGCCTGCAGGCCAAGGGCATCGAGTACACGGTGGACGAGCTGTTGGGTGACAAGGAGGCCGCGAAGCCGTTCCACGGCGGCGCCTGGACGACCATCTACCTGTCCCCGCGCGACTACCACCGCATCCACGCGCCGCTGGGCGGCACGATTACGGGCTACGCGTACATCCCCGGTGAGTTCTGGCCGGTGAACCCCGCGTCGGTGAAGAACAAGCAGTCCCTGTTCTGCGTCAACGAGCGGCTCGTCACGTACCTGGACACGGTGGCGGGCAAGTGCGCCGTGGTGAAGGTGGGCGCCACCTGCGTGTCGCGCATCAAGGCGGCATACGACGAGGTCATCACCCACACGGGCAAGCCCGGCAAGGTGCACAAGTACGACTCGGGCTTCCAGGTGGAGAAGGGCGGCGAGCTGGGCCGCTTCGAGATGGGCTCCACCGTCATCCTCCTGTTCGAGCCCCAGCGCGTCATCTGGGACGACAGCCTCAAGGAAGAGGCCGAGGTCCGCATGGGCCGGCGCATCGGAGTCATCAAGTGAGCCGGCAGATTGAAGGCGTGAAGGGCATGAGAGATCTCCTCCCCGGGGAGATCGAGCTGTGGCAGCACGTGGAGGGACTGGCGCGCGAGCTGTTCGGCCGGTTCGGCTACGGCGAGGTCCGCACGCCCATGGCGGAGGACACCGGGCTCTTCGTGCGCAGCGTGGGCGAGGAGACGGACATCGTCGGCAAGGAGATGTACACCTTCGACGACAAGGGTGGCCGCAGCCTGTCCCTGCGTCCCGAGGGCACCGCGCCCGCGGCGCGCGCGTACATCGAGCACGCCATCAACAACAAGGAGCCCATCACCCGCTGGTTCTACATGGGGCCCATGTTCCGCTACGAGCGGATGAAGACGGGCCGCTACCGCCAGTTCTACCAAATCGGCGCGGAGGCCTACGGCTCGAAGGAGGCCGCCCAGGACGCCGAGATGATGGACATGGTGGTCCAGTTCCTCGGGGCGCTGGAGCTGAAGGACGTCACGCTCAACCTCAACTCCCTGGGGGACGAGGCGTGCCGGCCCGCGTACCACGCGAAGCTGGTGGAGTACCTCCAGGCGCACCGTGAGGAGCTCTGCGAGGACTGCAAGCGGCGCATGGAGACCAACCCGCTGCGCGTGCTGGACTGCAAGAACCCGACGTGCCAGGCGGTGGCCGCCGCGGGGCCCAACGTGCTCGAGTTCCTGTGCGAGCCGTGCCGCGCGCACTTCGACGACCTGCAGCGCAAGCTCACCGTCCTGGGCATCAAGTACGTGGTGAACCCGCGCATGGTGCGCGGCCTGGACTACTACACGCGCACCGTCTTCGAGTTCATCGCCTCGCACCCCGCGCTGGGCACCGCCAGCACCGTGGGCGGCGGTGGCCGGTACGACAAGATGATGAAGGGCCTGGGCGGGCCGGACGTGCCCGCCGTCGGCTTCGCCATGGGCCTGGACCGGCTGGTGCTGCTGCTGAAGGAGAGCGGCCGCACCTTCACCTCGCCGCCGGACCTGTTCGTGGCCGTGGCGGACGAGGGCTCGCAGGACGCCGCCCTGGCGCTGGCCAGCCGCCTGCGCCGCGAGGGGCTGCGCGTGGACTTCGACACGCGCGGCGGCAGCCTCAAGAGCCAGATGAAGCGCGCCGACAAGAGCGGTGCCCGCTTCACGCTCGTGCTGGGCGAGGCCGAGCGCACCAGCGGCCAGGCGAAGCTGAAGCCCATGGCCGGTGGCGACGCCATCCCCGTGGCCCTGGACGACGTGGCGAAGACGCTGCGCGCCGCCCGGCTGGCCACTGCCCAGGCGGGCCCGACCTGACACGTCGTGGCTCCCGGTGCCTCCCAGACTCCGACGACGGAGCGGGAGGCGCCGGGAAATCCGGGCACTTCCCGCAAGCTCCGTGAATAGCAGGCAGGCGTGTAACCCCTGGGAACGCTTGGCGGATTGGGGTGATGTGTACTCGCGGTGATACTCCCGGTCGGGTAGACTGCCCCACCTACGATGTCACGAGAGTCTTCCACTTCCGCCATGCCGACCGAGCTGCGCTGGGTTCCCGTTCGCGGGGACAGCATGTGGCCGTCGCTGCGCTCGGGAGACCTGGCGGGCGTGGAGCCGCTGGAGGGGGCTGCGAGGCCGGGCGAGGTGGTGCTGGCGCGCTTCGACCATGCGCTGGTGCTGCACCGGGTGCGGCGCCATGACGCCGGCGTGCTGTCGCTGAAGGGAGACAACTCGCCCGCGGAGGATCCGCCGCTGCCGTCGTCGCGCGTGCTGGGCCGGGTGCGCCAGGTGCGCCGGGGCGGGGTGGTGCTGGAGGAGGGG
>NZ_JABBJJ010000399.1 GCF_012933655.1 Pyxidicoccus fallax
GACGGGAGGGGAGGAGGGCAGGCCGGGGCGCGAAGCCCTGCTGGCCACGGTGGGCTTCGGGCTGACGGCGGCCGGACTGGCGCTGATGCCGGTGGCGCCGACGTACGCGTGGTTGTTTCCTGTGATGGGGCTGTTGGCGGTGGGCTCGGCGCTGGTGAACCCGTGTCTGTCCGCTTTGGTATCTCTCCATGCCCCGCCGGAGCGGCTGGGGGCGGTGCTGGGGGCGTACCAGGCCTTCGGCTCGCTGGGGCGGATTGTGGGGCCGGCGCTGGGCGGGTGGCTCTTCACCCGCTTGGGGCCGGGGGCGCCGTATGGGACGGCGGCTGGAATGGTGGGCCTGGCGGGACTGCTGGCGCTGTCCCTGCTGGCCCAGGCGAGAATGGCAGGCGCGGGGGCCGGGCAAAGGTCCTAAGATGGAGGCCATGGTGGGGACGCAGCCGCAGCCGGTGACGATTGCATTCGATGTCATGGGGACGGACCACGGCCCCGCGGAAGTGGTGCGCGGCGCGGCGATGCTGTCGCTCGAGTCCCCGCACATCCACACGCTGCTGGTGGGCGACAGGACGCTCATCGACGAGGCGCTGGCGGAGACGAAGCACAACGGCGAGCGCATCTCCGTGCAGCACGCCGCGGACTTCGTCGGCATGGACGAGAAGCCGGGCGAGGCGCTGGCGCGCAAGCCGAACGCGTCGGTGGCGGTGGCGGCGCGGCTGGTGAAGGAGGGCGAGGCCGACGCGCTGGTGTCCGCGGGCAACACGGGCGCGGGCGTGCTGGCGTGCGCGCGGCACTTCCAGCTCATCCCCGGCGTGCGCCGCGCGGCGCTGGCCACGGTGTACCCGACGCGCTCGGTGCGTGGAGCGAAGGAGGACCCGTTCTCCCTCATCCTCGACGTGGGCGCCACGGTGGAGGCCACCGCGGACGACCTGGTGACGTTCGCCGTCATGGGGTCCGCCTACGCGCGCATCATCTCCAAGAACGAGCGGCCCAAGGTCGCGCTGCTGTCCAACGGCGTGGAGCCGCAGAAGGGCCCGCCCCGGGTGGTGGAGGCGCACGCGCGGCTGTCGGAGATGGCGGACATCAACTTCATCGGCAACGTGGAGGGCATCGACATCCCGAAGGGCACCGCGGACGTCATCGTCACGGACGGCTTCGTCGGCAACGTGTGCCTGAAGATGCTGGAGGGCGTGCACGACACCGTGGTGGAGCTGGCCCAGTACGCCTACAAGGAGAGCCTGCGCTGGCGCGCGGGGCTGGCCATGCTGTCCAGCGGGATTCAGCGCATCAAGGACATCACGGACTGGAACCAGTACGGCGGGGCGCCCATCCTCGGGTTCGATAAAATCTTCATCAAGGCCCACGGGCGCTCGAAGTCGCGGGCCATCGCCAACGCGGGGAAGGTGGCGGCGAAGGTGGTGGCGAACAACCTCGGTCACGCCATCCGGGAAGGCCTGAAGAAGTGAGCCTGCCGGACCGCATCGACCCGCGTCCGCCCCGCCGCATCTACCGGTGGGACCTGGACAAGACGTACCTCCAGACGGACTTCGACTCGCTCCGTGACTTGCTGCGCACCGCCTTCCAGAAGGCGCACGAGAAGGTGGCCGTGCCCGGGGCGAGCGCGCTCATCCGCGAGCTGTCGGAGCAGGGCGACTCGCGGCTGTGCATCGTCTCCGGCAGCCCGAAGCAGATGCGGGCGGTGCTGGAGGAGAAGCTCAAGCTGGACGGGGTGAAGTGGGACGAGTTCGTCCTCAAGGACAACGTGGGCAACCTCTTGCGCGGGCGCTTCCGGGCGCTGCGCGGGCAGGTGGGCTACAAGCTGCCGGCGATTCTGGAGAGCCGGGTGCACGCGCCGGTGGAGGCCGAGGAGGTGCTCTTCGGCGACGACGCGGAGGCGGACGCGTTCATCTACTCGCTGTTCGCGGACCTGATTGCCGGCCGCGTGGACGAGCGGGTGCTGTCGCAGGTGCTGGAGGCGGGCGGGGTGTACCCGGACGACGCGGAGCGGGTGCGCGCGGCGTGGAAGAAGATTCCGGTGTCGGACCCGGTGCGGCGCATCTTCATCCACCTGGACCGGCTGACGCCGCCCGCGCAGTTCTCCGCGTACGGGCCGCGCGTGGTGCCCATCTTCAACTACTTCCAGGCGGCGCTGGTGCTGCTGGCGGACGGCCACCTCACGGCGCCCCAGGTGCTGAAAATCGCCGTGGAGATGGTGCAGACGGCGGGGCACAACATCATCACCCTGTCCAACTCGTTCCAGGACCTGCTGCGGCGCGGGCTGCCGTTGCAGCAGGCGGCCATCGCCCTGTCCCAGGCGCTGGAGGGGCCCAACAAGCTGCTGGCGGCGATGCGGCCCATGCCGGACATCCTGTCCGCGTTCAGCAAGCGGCTCGCCGCGCTGGGCACGCCGCCGCCGCCCCCGCCGGTGCAGGCGGTGGACTACGTGAAGCTCATCCACCACGCGCTGCCCCGCAACCACAAGGCGCGCACGAAGCCGGCGCAGTAGGAGCGCGGGAGCGGAGTGGCTGGACGCCCCCCGGCCCTCCCTCGGGCCGGCCCGCGCGTCACCCGCCCGCTACCCCTCCGGGCGGGCCGGGGCCCGCCTCCCGGCCGGTTCCCAGAACGTTTCCCGTGCGCGGCGTGTTCATCCGGGACAGAGTTCCCGGGAGAACGGGTCGTCGCACGCGCTTCCGGCCACGTGAGCCACGTGCGTGACGCTGTTTCAGCGCACTCGGAGCCAGCCCGGAGCAGGATGCCCTTTCACGCTTTCCTGAATCTTCCACCGAGAAGGGCCCGTCAGCCGGCACGCCCACGGAGGCGCGGGCGGGGCCCCTATTCCCAGGGACGGAGCAGGGCGGCCACGGTGGCCCCCGCCGGCCCGGTGGTGCCGGTCAACAATGTCTTCACTCGCTACTCCCCTCCGGGGAGGATGCGATATAGACGGCTGCCTCCTGAAGCGCCCCTTCCGGGGCGTCAATGGTGATGACGCGAGATTCGACTGAAACGCCGCCTGCCGGCATTCCGCTGCCACCTGCGCCCGAGACAGACGCGCGCGAGGTTCCCTCATCCGAGGCGGCAGCGACTTCCGAGCGCGGCGAACAAGAGGTTCCCATGAGTTCCCCACAGGAGCTGTCGGCGCCCTCGGAGCAGGCCAATGCCTCCGAGACCGCGGCCGCCGAGCCGGCCCCTTCCGAGACCGAAATTCCCCGTACCCCTGCCCCCACCCAGCCCGAGGACTCCGAGCCGGCCGCGCTCGCCGCCGATGACGAGGACGACGACGCCGAGGACGATGCCGACGACGAGGAGGCGGTCTTCGACGACTCCGGCCTGAGCGCCGAGGCCGTGCTGGCCGCCGCCGAGGCCGCCGACGCCGCCGAGGGCCGCGAGGAGGAGGTGGAGCAGGTCCCCGCGGTGCTCGAGCCCGAGCCCGACCCCACCCCCTACGAGCGTGAGCTGCACGCGCCCCACGTCCGGCCCACCGGCGAGCCGGCGGAAATCGACCCGGACGAGCTGGACCCGGACGCCCTCAAGGTGGTGCTGCGCCTGCACCAGCATGGCCACCAGGCCTACATGGTGGGCGGCTGCGTGCGCGACCTGCTGCTGGGCCGCAAGCCGAAGGACTTCGACATCGCCACCAGCGCCACCCCCAACGAGGTGCGCGGCATCTTCCGCAACTGCCGGCTCATCGGCCGGCGCTTCCGGCTGGCGCACGTCTACTTCAAGGGCGGCAAAATCATCGAGGTCTCCACCTTCCGCGCCAACCCGACGGAGCTGGAGCCCGCCGCCAACGCCAACGGCAACGGTGAGGACGAGGGTGAGTCGTCCGGCGAGGACCTGCTCATCACCCACGACAACGTCTTCGGCACCGCGCAGCAGGACGCGCGCCGCCGCGACTTCACCATCAACGGCCTCTTCTACGACGTGGCCGAGGGACGGGTCATCGACTACGTCCGCGGCCGGCGCGACCTCGACGAGCGCTTCATCCGCACCATCGGCGACCCGGAAATCCGCATGCGCGAGGACCCGGTGCGCATCCTGCGCGCCGTGCGCTTCGCCGCGAAGCTGGAGTTCGACATCGAGTCGCGCACGTACGCGGCCATGGAGGGCGCGGTGGAGGACCTGCCGCGCTGCGCGCCCGCGCGCCTCCTGGAGGAGACCTTCCGCCTCATCCGCGGCGGCGTGTCCGCGCCCGCGCTCAAGCTGCTGGACGCGCTGGACGCGCTGAAAATCCTCCTGCCGCCGGTGGACGCGTACCTCAAGCAGTACGGCAAGGAGGGCGAGAAGACCTTCTACGCCTTCGCCAACGCCATGGACCGGCGGGTGACGGCGGGCGAGCCGCTGGACGACGCCATCCTCCTGGCCATGCTGCTGATGCCCATCAGCCGCTCGCCCGCGCCGGAGGAGGCCGAGGCGCAGGCACAGGAGGGCGGTGGTGGCCGTCCGTCCGTGTCGCAGGTGGTGGAGGACCTGCTCGCCGGCTTCGTGCAGTCGGCGCGCCTGCCCCGCCGCATCGCCGAGCGCTGCCGCATGTTGCTGCTGGCCCAGCGCACGCTGTCCGGCGAGCGCCGCCGCCGCAGCGCCGCCTTCAAGCGCCACCCGCTCTTCAACGAGGCGCTCACCGTCTTCGAGATGACGGTGGAGGCCACCGGCGAGGGCCGTGAGCAGCTCGAGGCGTGGAAGGCCGGCGAGGTGCCGCCGCCGCGCGCGGGCGCCACCGACGAGGGCCCGGACGCTGGAGGCCAGCGCAAGCGCCGCCGCCGTCGTCGCCGCCGCCGTCCCGCCGGGGGTGGAGCCTCCGCCTCGGGTGAGGGCTCGGCTTCTTCCGGCTCCGACGCCGGCGAGGCGTGAGCCCCGCGTCACCGGGCTCCACGCCCACGCGGGTCCGGGTGTACGGCGGGCTGGTGCTGGGCGTGGTGGCCGTGTCGTGGGCCGCTCCGCTCATCCGCTTCGCGGAGGCGCCGTCCCTGGCCATCTCCGCGTGGCGGCTCACGTTCGCCTCCGTGCCGCTGCTGGCGCTGGCGCTCTTGCGTGGCCGCTCCGAGCTGGCCGCGCTCACCGCGCGGACATGGGGCTGGCTGGTGCTGTCCGGGCTGGCGCTGGCGCTGCACTTCGCCACGTGGATTGCGTCGCTCCAGTACACCACCGTGGCCAGCTCGGTGGCGCTCGTCACCACGCAGCCGGTCTGGGTGTCGCTGTTCGCGTGGGTGGCGCTGTCCGAGCGCGTGGGGCCTCGCGGACTGGCGGCGCTGGCGCTGTGCCTCGCGGGCAGCGTGCTCATCGGCGCGCGGGACTTCGCCCTCGGCGGACAAGCGCTCTGGGGTGACGTGCTCGCGGTGCTGGGGGCCATCCTCGCGGCGGTGTACTTCGTCGTGGGCCGGCGCGTGCGCGAGGCGCTGTCGCTGGGCACCTACGTGGGCGTGGTGTACTCGGTGGCGGCGGTGGCGCTGATGGTGGCGCACCTCTTCGTGGACACGCCGCTCACCGGCTTCACGCCGCGCACCTGGGCCGTGTTGGTGGGCCTGGCCCTGGTGCCGCAGCTCATCGGCCACTCGCTGCTGAACGCGTCCGTGCGCTACCTGTCCGCGCCCTTCGTCGCGGTGACCACCCTCGGCGAGCCCGTGCTGGCCACGCTGTGGGCCGTGCCGCTGCTGGGCGAGAAGCCCGACTGGGTGCAGCTCGTTGGCGGCGGCATGGCCCTGGTGGGCGTGCTGGTGATGGCCCGCGAGGAGGCCCTGCGCCAGCCCGCGCCGCCGGACCTGGTGCCGGCGGCGGACTGACGCCCGCACGCCTCATCCCCGAGGCGTGCGGACGTCGTCTTCTCTCACTCCATCGGCATGTGCCCTGGCTGGGAGAAGGACTTCTTCATGGGTGCCGTCGGGCCGCCGTTGCGCACGCACTCACCGGCCACGGGCTGGCTGATGTCACACCCGCCCGGAGGGTTGCCCCAGTCGGCGGTGATGTTCAGCCAGTCCAGGCTCCCGGTGTACGTGCCCATCGGCTTCCAGGGGAAGACCACCGGCTGGACCCACCCGTCCCAGGCGATGCCGCGGCCCGTGTCATCCGCGAGGAAGTCCCCATTGGGGAGGTTCCGGTAGATGTGCCGGGCCGCGTCCGGGTAGAGCCCATGCGAGCCCAGCGCGGCGTAGGCCTCCGGGTGCCAGCCCAGCACGGCCAGCGACTTGTCTCCGAAGAGCAGGGTCTGCCCGCCCGCGTGCTGGCTCAGGTACACCGCGTACGGCCGGCCCTCGATGAACCGCACCGTCAGGTGCTCCCAGTCACCCACGTGGTTGCCGAAGGTGGAATAGCCACCCACGCAGCCCCAGGGCGAGTACCAGCCGATGCACACCCGCTTGCCATTGTTGTAGGGGTAGAAGTTCCAATAGATGATGTCGGAGACGTTCGTGGGCTGGCCATCCACCGTGCGGTGGACAACCTCCGCGTACATCGGCACGTGGGCCTGGTCCGGCCGCACGCCATCGAGGAAGGCCGGGTCCGTGCAGGAGTCACAGCCCAGGGGCTGGTTCGTCACCAGGTGGCCGTTCTCCTCGTGCACGTTGGCCAGGAAGTGCTCGACCGAAGAGGGGAGGTAGTACTCCTCGGGGTGCAGCCAGACGCGGGGCGCGAACTGGAGCGCCGTCTGTCCGTCGACGGGCAGGCCCGCCATCTCCGGGTTGGCGAGGGCGCTCTTGTTGAGGGTCCAGAAGCGCCTGCCGTCGGGACCGTCGTAGTTGCCCTGGCCCTTGAAGGTGGACAGGCTCAGGCCCCGGTGGTCCCGGGGGTCCACCTGCCACACGCCGATGTCGTTGTCCGAACCAGAGCCCGAGTCGTTCCACAGCCAGTTGGCGGCGGCCGGGAGCACGTACTCGCTCCGGACGCACCGGATGAGGTCGGTGGAGGGCTTGTCGTAGCCCAGCACGGTGACCGAGCCCACGCAGGTGTAACCCGCCGGAGGCACCGGGTCCCAGAAGGAGACGTCATGGCTGCCGCCCGAGCCCCAGTCGCTCCAAACCCAGGCATAGTCGACCGGACGCGCGAGCAGGTCCTCCTCGCCGGAGACCACGAAGGTCATCTTGGGCGCCACGCCATGAGAGGGCATGGCCACGTCTCCCAGCGAGTAGTAGCCCGGGTACCCGGTGAGGTCCGCGCGCCAGACGGACACGTCGTCGTGGGCACCCGTGTCGTGGTCGTCGTAGATCCAATTGAACTGGGTCGCCGCCTGGACCCGGAGGCGCTTCGGGTAGCGAAGCAGGGCCTTGTCCGCGCTGAGCGAGAACTCGGCGTTCTGGCCCGCGGTGGTGGTCGCCGCGACGAGCTTGTAGGTGCCCGCGGACAGCGCGCGGGCGATGCGCGCGTGGGGGCTGCCCCCGCTGTTGTCATCCTCCGCGAGCACGTTGCCGTTCGCGTCCGTCAGGTAGAGATAGGAGTCCGCGGCGGGCGAGGTGAGGTTGAAGGTCACCCACTCGTTCTGGCCGGAGACCTCCACGACGAAATGCCGGTTGGCCTGGCTGGAGGAGGACCGCCCGCCGGAGGCGCTCCAGTAGCCATGCACGGTGTTGCCGGGGTGGATGGCCGCCGGGAAGACCTGGACCTCGGCGAGGCTCAGGGCATTGGTGCCGTCGAGCTGCACGCGGACGTAGCGGGCCGAGCGGTTGATGGTGAAGGTGGACTGCGTCGGCGCCACGCCCGTGAAGGGGTAGTCATGCCAGTTCGCGCCGTCCTCGGAGACGCGCACCCGGAAGTTCTGCAGCCGGTCCGCGCAGCAGTCGGTGCGGTTGTGGAGGACCACGGTGGAGAGGGCGTGCGAGCCCTGGAGGTCGACCTGCCACCAGGGCTGGGTCTGGAAATGGGTGTGGGTGGTCGAGTAGGCGCCCCAGAAGTCACCGTTGACGGAGCCGTCCACCGCGAGATTCGCCTCGCCGCCGACGGCGAGGTAGTTGCTCGACTGGGTCGCCGGCTTGCCGCGCGCGAGGTTGATGGTCGACGGGAAGACCTGGACCTCGGCGAGGCTCAGGGCGTTGGTGCCATTGAGCTGCACGCGGACGTAGCGGGCCGAGCGGTTGATGGTGAAGGTGGACTGCGTCGGCGCCACGCCCGCGAAGGAGTAGTCATGCCAGTTGGTGCCGTCCTCGGAGACGCGCACCCGGAAGTTCTGCAGCCGGTCCGAGCAACAGTCGGTGCGGTTGTGGAGGACCACGGTGGAGAGGGGGTACGAGCCCTGGAGGTCGACCTGCCACCAGGGCTGGGCCTGCTGGTTGGTGTGGGTGACCGAGCCGGCGCCAAAGGAGCCGTTGATGGAACCATCCACCGCCAGCGAGGCGGCACCGCCGCCGCCGGGGTAGTTGCTCGACTGGGTCGTCGGCTTGCCGAGCGCGATGTTGGGAGGGGGATTCAGCGCCTCGCGCGCGCTGCCGATGGAGACTTCGTCGAGCTGCTCGGTGTCGGGGAGGTCCTCTGGGGAGCACGCGCCGAGGAGCGCGGCTCCCGCGAGGCAGGAGAGCCAGGGGAGTTTGAATGTTCGCATGTGCCTACCTGTGTGGGGGATGTACGGCGCGGGGGGCCGGCGAGAGGCCGGCGTGCCGCGACCGTGCGACGAGGCCCCAAAGCAGCCGGCGTGCCATGGCCTGCCACGAGGGACGCACAGGCGTGGGCCCTCCCAGGCCGGGGCGGCGGGCCGTTTCCACGCGTGGAAACGGAGGGTCGACGCGTGGAAGTGCCGTCGGAAGTCTGCTTTGCTCCGGGTGTGTCCTCCCAGCCCCGTCCCCCGGCGTGGGACCACTCCACGGCCGATGTCTCGCGAAGCCCGCTCACCGAGGAGGGCTCCCGGCTCGTTCCCGCGCTGACCATCGCCTCCCACCCGCGGGCGCATCGCGTCGGGGAGCGGCTGCTGCTGGAGGCGCTGGCCTCGGGCCGCCCGATGCGCGTGTCCCGCAACGAGCCGGACTTCATGCGGCCGGAGGGCGCGCTCGGGATGCACCTGGCCGACCCGTTCCTGAGCCGCAAGCCGCTCGTCCTCGCGCCGGCCGCGGAGGGCGGCATCCGGCTGGAGCCGGGCGAAGGCAGCCGCGTGGCCGTCGGCGGCGAGGTGCTGCGCGAGCCGTGGGAGTTCTCGGCCGCGGAGGTGGCCGCGGGCGTGCCGCTGGAGCTGGCCGGGCGTGTGCTGCTGGTGCTGCACCTGGCGGACGCCTCGGCGAGGGAGGCCGAGGACGCGCTGGGCATGGTGGGCGGCAGCGTGGGCCTCCAGCGCGTGCGCCAGCACATCACCCGGGTGGCGGACCTCCACGTGCCGGTGCTCGTGCGAGGCGAGACGGGCTCGGGCAAGGAGCTCATCGCCCAGGCCATCCATCGACACAGCACACGCAGGGACAAGCCCTTTGTCAGCGTGAATCTGGGCGCCATCCCCCGCGAATTGGCGGCCGCGGAGCTGTTCGGCGCGCGCAAGGGCGCCTTCACCGGCGCGGTGCGGGACCAGCCCGGCTTCTTCCAGGCCGCCCATGAGGGGACGCTGTTCCTGGACGAGGTGGGCGAGGCGCCTCCCGAGGTGCAGGTGATGCTGCTGCGGGTGCTGGAGACGGGGCAGCTCTACCCGGTGGGCGAGCGCACGCCCATCGCCGTCGATGTGCGGCTCGTCGCCGCGACGGATGCGAACCTGGAGCAGCAGATTCAGGAGGGGCGCTTCAAGGCGCCGCTGCTGCACCGGCTTTCCGGCTACTCCATCCGGGTGCCGCCGCTGCGCGAGCGGCGAGAGGACATCGGGCTGTTGTTCCACCACTTCGCCCGCGCGGAGCTGGAGGCGCTGGGCGAGGCCTGGCGCCTGACGCCCGAGGCGCCCACCGCCGAGCCCTGGCTCCCGTCGGCGCTGGCCGCGCGGCTGGTGGGCCACCGCTGGTCCGGCAACATCCGCGAGCTGCGCAACGTGGCGCGGCAGCTCGTCATCGGCAGCCGCGGCCAGCCGTGCCTGCGGCTCGACGCGCAGCTCGAGCAGGAATTGGCCCTGACGAAGGGCGCGCTCCCGGGCCGCCCCGCCCATGCACCGCCCGCCGTCGAGGCCCCGGCCGCGCCCCGCCGCAAGCCCTCCGAGATTTCCGAGGAGGAGTTGCTGGCCGCCCTCCAGCGGAACGACTGGGACTTCCAGGCCGCCGCCGACCAGCTCCGCATCCACCGCTCCTCCATCTACGACTTGATTGAGAAGAGCCCCCACCTGCGGACCGCCGGGGACCTGAGCCCCGAGGAAATCACCCGCTGCTTCCACGAGTGCCAGGGAGACCTGGACGCGATGACCCGGCGCCTCCAGGTGTCGAAGCGCGCGCTGG
Organism: Pyxidicoccus fallax; assembly: GCF_012933655.1. Taxonomy (GTDB): domain Bacteria; phylum Myxococcota; class Myxococcia; order Myxococcales; family Myxococcaceae; genus Myxococcus; species Myxococcus fallax. The sequence continues at coordinate 10,305 of NZ_JABBJJ010000399.1, forward strand.
GGCGTCGCGTGAAGGAGCTCGGCCTCGGCTAACCTGCTTCAGGGAAGTCCGGTAAGGCCGCGAGGATTGCCTGCGGCTCCCTGTGCAATTCCCGCGCCGCCCCTTCTGTTTCCAGGGCGCATCTTCCGCGCCTCGGATTCGTTCGAAGCGGGAATCTTCCTGTCCTCGGAGGCGCCCTCCCTCATCGTGAGCGTGGTGCCAGGTGCCCCATCGCAGCCTCCATGGCGGTCAAGGCGTCGTCCCGCGGCTCCGCGTGACTCCCGAGCCCGCGCGCGTGTCAGCCCCCGCCTCGGCCCATGGATGGACCGAAGGGCACGCAACCGGATGAGCTGCCAGAGGGCATTCCCTGGCGCGAGCCGCATCCTTGCTGGCATGT